>PMKB01000272.1:8856-9203 GCA_003157595.1 Solirubrobacterales bacterium | reverse complement strand
ATCGTCAACGCCGGCCAGCTCGCGATCTATGAACAGATCGACCCGGATCTGCGCGAGCGCGTTGAGGACGTGATCCTCAACCGGCGAGCCGACGCGACCGAGCGGCTGCTGGAGATCGCCGAGCAATACCGCGGTGAGGATGGTGCTGTGCGCGCCGCGCCCGACCTGCGCTGGCGTGAGCGCTCGGTCCGCGAACGCCTCGTGCACGCGCTCGTCAACGGCATCAACGAGTTCGTCGTGCAGGACACCGAGGAAGCTCGACAGGGGGCGGGAGCCCCCCTGGAAATAATTGAAGGCCCGCTGATGGAGGGGATGAACGTCGTCGGGGACCTGTTCGGCGCCGGCAA
>PMKB01000272.1:0-8814 GCA_003157595.1 Solirubrobacterales bacterium | reverse complement strand
GTCGGCGTCGTGCTGGCCTGCAACGGCTTTGACGTGATCGACCTCGGCGTGATGGTGCCGGCGCACAGGATCCTCGACAGCGTCGTCGAGTGCGACGCGGACCTGGTCGGCCTGTCGGGCCTGATCACGCCCTCGCTCGAGGAGATGTGCAACGTGGCCGCCGAGATGGAGCGCCGCGGGATGAGCCTGCCGCTGCTGATCGGCGGGGCCACCACGAGCAAAGCGCACACTGCGGTGAAGATCGATCCCGCCTACAACCTCGGTCAGGCGGTCTACGTTCCCGACGCCTCGCGGGCGGTCGGCGTGGCCAGCGCGCTGCTCAGCGACGAGCAGCGGCCCGCGCTGGTGGCCGAGGTGGCGGCCGAGTACCGCGCAATCGCCGAGCGACGCGCCTCGGAGCGGCGGTCCTCCCGCCGCGCGAGCCTGGCGGCGGCGCGCGAGAACCGCTTCACGACCGACTGGAGCGCTTACGCCCCCACCACGCCGCCACTGCTCGGCGTGCACACGCTGGGCGACTACGCGCTGGGCGATCTGGTCGGCTACGTCGACTGGACGCCGCTGTTTCGCACCTGGGAGCTGAAGGGCACCTTCCCGCGGATCTTCGAGGATCCGAGCGTCGGCGAGGTCGCGCGCAGCCTCCACCGCGATGCCGAGGCGATGCTCGAGCGGATCGTCGCCGAGCGCTGGATCCGCGCCGACGCCGTCGTCGGGCTGTGGCCGGCGAACGCGATCGGCGACGACATCGCCGTCTACGCGGACGAGGACCGGGGCGAGCCGCTGGCGACGCTGCACACGCTGCGCCAGCAGATGGAGCGCGACGCCGCCCACCCGAACCTCGCGCTCGCCGACTTCGTCGCGCCGCGCGACAGTGACGTGGCCGACTACGTGGGCGCCTTCGCAGTCACGACTGGGCATCTCGAGCACGAGCGCAGCGCTCAGTTCGAGCGCGACAACGACGACTACAGCGCAATCCTGTTCAAGGCGCTGTGCGACCGGCTGGCCGAGGCCTTTGCCGAACGGCTGCACGAATGGGTGCGCCGCGAGGCCTGGGCCTACGCGCCGGGCGAGTCGCTTTCGCGCGAAGAGCTGATCGCCGAGCGCTATCGCGGCATCCGGCCGGCGCCCGGCTATGGCTGCCAGCCCGACCACACCGAGAAGGGCACGCTGTTCGAACTGCTCGACGCGCCTGCGCGTGCGGGCATCACGCTGACCGAGAGCTTCGCGATGAACCCGGGCTCCTCGGTCTCCGGAATGTTTCTCGCACACCCGGACTCGCGCTATTTCGGCGTCGGGCACATCGGCTCAGACCAGCTCGAGGACTACGCCGCGCGAAAGGGCTGGACGGCGGCGGAGGCGCGCCGCTGGCTCTCGCCGATCCTGGACGCCGACGATCTGCCGGTCGCGGCCTGAGCACACCAAGCGCGACACTTCGGCCGTTTGGGCGTGCTTGACCTGCCGGATCGTCCAAGTATTGGAGAGCGCCAACCTTTGGCGCCAGCTATCCTGGAGCGGCGGTCTGTGATGAGCGAGTCCCTCGACTCACGCCACCTGAGTCGCCTGCTGGATGCGGGGCGTGCGCTCGTGGCCGAACTCGATCCGCAGGCGGTTCTCGACCGGATCCTCGCAACCGCGCGCGAGGTCACCGGGGCGCGCTACGCGGCGCTCGGCATCCTCGACGAACAGCGCGCGTCGCTGGCGCAGTTCCTGACAGTCGGCATCGATGAGCCAACGCGCGCGGCGATCGGCGACCTGCCCCGCGGCCGGGGCGTGCTGGGCGCGCTGATCAGCGATCCGCGGCCGCTTCGCCTGAGCGACGTTAGCCAGCATCCGCACAGCTACGGGTTCCCGGAGGGGCACCCGCCGATGGCCGGCTTCCTCGGCGTCCCGATCCTGATCCGCGGCGAGGTGTGGGGCAACCTTTACCTGACCGAGAAGCAGGACGGCGAGTTCACCGCGCAGGACGAGGCGGCGGCGGTGATCCTGGCGGAGTGGGCCGCGACGGCGATCGAGAACGCCCGGCTCTACCAGGTCTCCGAGCGCCGCCGCGCCGAGCAGGAGCAGGCGGTCCGCGGGCTCGAGGCCGCCCGCGACATCTCGGTCGCGGTCGGCAGCGAGACCGGGCTTGATCGCGTGCTGGAGCTGATCGTCAAGCGCGGCCGGGCGCTGATCGATGCGCGCAGCGTGGTGATCATGCTCTGCGACGGGCCCGATCTCGTCGTCACCGCCAGCGCCGGCGAGGCGACCGACGTCCGTGGGCACCGCGTGCCGATCTCGGCGTCCACCTCCGGTGGGGTACTCGAGCGCCGCCGGTCCGAGCGGATCGCCGACGTCGCCGCGCGGCTGCGGATCGCACCGAGCGAGCTGGGCGTGTCCGAGGCCCACACGGCGCTGCTGGTGCCGATGGTGTCGCGGGGCGAGGCGGTCGGTGTGCTGGCGGCGTTCGACCGCGCCGACGACCGCAAGTTCAGCGGCGAGGACGAGCTGTTGCTGAGTGCGTTCGCCGCGAGCGCCGCCAACGCCGTCGCGATGCGGCGCAGCGTCGAGTCCGACCGTCTGCGCAGCTCGATGGCGGCGGCGGACGCCGAGCGGGCCCGCTGGGCGCGCGAGCTGCACGACGAGACGCTGCAGGGCCTCGGAGCCCTGCGCCTGCTGCTTTCCTCGGCGCGCCGCAGAGGCGAGCCCAAGCAGACCGCGCTCGTCGTGAATGAGGCGATCGGGCAGGTCGAGCAGGAGATCGAAAATCTCCACGCGATCATCAGCGACCTGCGGCCCGCGTCGCTTGACGAGCTCGGGCTTCGGCCGGCGCTCGAGGCGCTGTTGGAGCGCCGCCGCGACCACGGCGGGCCCGCGATCACGGCGGAGCTCGAGCTGCCCGGGAAGGCAGACACCGACGAGCGCCTGCCGGCGGAAATCGAGTCGACGGTCTACCGGCTCGTGCAGGAGGGCTTGACGAACGTCGTGCGCCACGCGCGGGCGGAGCGCGTCCGGGTCACCGTGAGCGCCTCGGAGACCGCGGTGTCGATTGAGATCCAGGACGACGGGATCGGCTTCAGCACACAGACCCGCGCGACCGGCTTCGGGCTCGAGGGCATGCGCGAGCGGGTGTACCTGGTCGGCGGGACGCTCACGTTCGACTCCGGCGACGGGGGCACGCTGCTGCGGGCCGAGTTGCCGCTGCGCGCCGACACCTCCGAGCAGGTGACGGAGCGGGCGGCCTCCTAGCCGCTGCGCTCACTCTCAGTGCGGATGCAGCGCGTCGCCGGTCGCCTGGCGGCGCGCACGCAGTCTGGGCGCCACGCGGGGACTCACGTACTCGCGCCTGCGCGCGGCACGGCGGACCGCCTCGGGCAGCTCGGCATCGGCCGTGTCCTTGAGCACGAAGCCGATCGCACCGGCGTCGATCGCGTGCTGCGCGAACGCGGCGCTGTCGTCCATCTTCAGCACGACGATCTCGGTCGCGGGCACGCCCTCGCGCAGACGGCGGATCGCCTCGATGCTGGAACCGCTCCGCATGCTGAGGTCGAGGACGAGCACGTTCGGCCGCTGTGCCTGGACACACAGCATGACGGCCGCGAGATCGTCACCCTCGGCGATGACCTCGATGCCGCTCTCGGCGTCGAGCACCCTTCGCAGGCTGCGCCGCATCACCTCATGGTCGTCGGCCAGAACGACCCGTATCGTGGCGCCGCCGAGTCTGCCGGCGGCTCCGGCGCTTGGATTCTCGGCCAAATGGAGGTGCGTCGACATCGCATCAAGCTAATCAACGCAGAGCCGCTCGGCTACCGCTTAAACGCGACGACCTCCGGGGGCAAAGCACCGATCGACGATCCGTGTCCCGCGCCCGAGGGCGAGCGCCGTCGGTGCTTTCGGCGGCGCAACGGCCGAGCGTCCGCGGCGCAAGAGCTCCGCGCGGCGAGCCGTTGGCCGGGCGGCGCTACGCCCGCAGCGCCCGCTACGCCCGCAGCGCCGACAGCGGCCGCGGCGGCGGCGGCGCCTCGAGCCGCACCCGGGCATCGACCACCACCGCCCCATGCTGCGCGGCCACGAGCGGGTCGAGGTCGAGCTCGGCGACTTCCGAATGCGCCTCGACCAGCGCGCTCAGCCGCAGCAGGACGTCCTCGATCGCTTCGATGTCACACGGCGTCGAGCCGCGGTAGCCGGACAGCAGCGGGAAGGTCCGAAGCGTCCGCAGCATCTCCCGCGCATCGGTGTCGGTCAGCGGAGTGATGCGCGCGGCCGCGTCTCCCATCAGCTCCGCGGTCGCTCCCGCGGGCCCGCAGACGATCACGGGCCCAAAGCTGGCGTCGTGGGCGACGCCGACCAGCAGCTCCACTCCCGTGGGGGCCATCGGCTGGACGACGAAACCGTCCAGGCGGTGCCCGGAGGCGCTGACGGCGGCGCGAATCTCGCTCGCCGCGCGGCGAACCTCGGCGCCGCTGTGCAAGCCGAGGCGCACGGCTCCGACGTCGCTGCGGTGCAGCAGGCCGCCCACTAGCGCCTTCAGCGCGACCGGCCCGGCGAGCGAGGCGGCCGCCTCGGCCGCCTCGCCGGCGCTGCGCACGACATGCGCCGCCAGCAGTGGCAGCCCGTAGCAGTCAAGCAGCGCCGCTACCGCCGCCGGTCCGAGCCATTGCTCGCCCGCGCCGAGCGAGCGGGCGATGATCGCGGCAGCCTCGTCGGGGCGAGCGCCGTTGGGCTCGAGCACGCTTCCGGGTGCTCGACCGCGCCAGCTGCCGTAGCGAGCCGCGTGTGCGAGCGCCCGTACCGCGTCCTCCGGAAAGCCGAAGCGCGGCACCCGTCCCCCCTCCCCGGACGGCTCGACCGCCGCCCCGTCCGAGCCCATGAAGACCGACGCCAGCGTGATGTGCGGCGCCGAGTTCGCGGCTTCCTGGATCTCACGCGCGACATCGCCGGCGTCCGAGAGCAGCGGCGGCACGTTGATGGTCAGGATCGCGTCGACGGCGCCTGAGCGGGCGAGCACTTCGATCGTCCTGCGGTAGTCCTCGCCCGACGCGGTCGCGAGCATGTCGATCGGGTTGGCCAGCGAGGCATCCGCCGGCAGCAGGCCGCGCAGGCGCCGGCGCACATCGGCGGCCAGCTCGACGACATCGAGGCCGTCCGTCCGGCAGGCGTCGGCGCACAGGGTCGCCGGTCCGCCTGCGTTGGAGACGATCGCCACGCGCCCGCCGTCCGGGACGGGCTGGGCGCAGAGCAGCGCCGCGACGTCGAACAGCTCGTGAATCGTGTCGGCGCGGATCACGCCCGCCTGCGCGAACAGGGCGTCCACCGTCACATCTGAAGAGGAAAGCAGGGCACCGGTGTGCGAGCTCGTCGCTCGCGCCCCCGCCGCCGAGCGGCCGCCCTTGACCGCGACGATCGGCTTGGCACGGCCGACGCGCCGCGCGATCCGGGCGAAGCGCCGCGGGTTCCCGAACGACTCCAGGTAGAGCAGCATCACGTCGGTGCCCGGATCCTCCTCCCAGTACTGGAGCAGGTCGTTGCCGGAGATGTCGGCCTTGTTGCCAACCGATATGAACGACGACAGCCCGAGCCCGTGACGGCCCGCGAGCTCGAGCATCGCGATGCCCAGGGCTCCGCTTTGGGAGAGAAAGCCGACGTTGCCGCTCTGCGGCATCGCGCCGGCGAACGTCGCGTGCAGGCGCACGTCGGGCGCCGCGTTCAGCAGCCCGAGACAATCCGGGCCGACCAGGCGCATGCCGGTCTCACGGCAGATCGCGAGCAACTCCCGCTGGCGCCGCGCGCCCTCGGGGCCGGCGTCGGCAAACCCGGCGGAGAGCACGCCCAGCGCTCGCACCCCGGCAGCCCCGCATTCCCGAGCGACATCCGCCACCCCCGGCGCGGAGACCGCGACGAGCGCCAGCTCGACCTGCTCGGGCACCTCCGCGATCGAACGATAGGCCCTCACGCCGGCGACGCTCGAGGCGTGGTGGTTGACGGGATAGACGGCGCCGGTGAAGCCGGCGCCCAGCAGGTTGTGCAGCAGCTCGCTGCCGGCCGTCCCGCGCCGGCGCGACGCGCCGATCACCGCCACGCAGGACGGCTGCAGGAAGCTCCGCACGGCGGCGACCGCCGCGGTGCGCTCGCGCTGCTCGAACCGCCCCAGCGCCTCATCGGAGAGCGAGGTCGGGAACTCGACGTCGATCACATCACCGCGAATGTGCAGCTCGACCGGAAAGCCGCTGTTGCGGAACACGTCGATCATCCGATGGTTGCGCGGCAGCACCTCGGCGCTGAAGACGCTGATGGCGTGCTCCTGCGCGGCCGCCGCGAGCTGGCCGAGCATGATCGTCGCGATGCCGTACCCCTGCCACTGGTCGGCGACGACGAACGCCACCTCGGCCCGCTCGGCGTCGATCCGGATGTAGGCGCCATGGCCGACGATGGCCTGCTCGGACCCGCGCGTGGCGACCAGCGCGTAGCGGTCCGCGTAGTCCACATCGACCGCCCACTTCGTGATCCAGTCCACGCTCGGCGCGCCGAAGAACCGCAGACCCATCGACTCGAGCGAGAGCGTCTCGAAGAACACGCGCATCGCGGGCGCATCGCCGGGAGCGACGGGCCGTACGCGTAGCGTCGAACCGTCCCGCAGAGCTACGTCGACCGCGCGGTCTGGCGCGTCCTCGGGGGCGGGCACGAAGCTCATTGTGCCCTAAGCAGTCGACTCGATACTTCGCGTGTGGGGCCGGCGAGCGGCGGATCGAGCGCAACGGGACCGCGAGGGAGGAGGGAATGCGCTCGCCGTCACCGGCACCGAGGACACGGCGTGCGCGGTGCCCCTACGGCAGAGGCGATCCCCCGGCGGGCGCGCCGGGGGCGGTATCGGACGGCTTCGGAGTCCTGGCGGATGGCTGCGCGGGTCATCTGGCGTGGGCCGCGTCGCGCGCCCCGCACCGCCTGCGGCGACGGACAACGGCGGGAAACTACGCAGAGGCCCTGTGGGGGTACCGATGGCTCCGCCGCCAAAGCATGTAGCCTGCCCGGGTCATGCCCTTGGCAGCCATCATCAACCTGAACCACCCCGCGAGCTACGTGCACTGGGGCTTCTTCCAGATGTCGGCGTCGAACCTGGTCGTGATCGCGCTGATGATCGTCGTTTTCGTCGCGGCGATCGCGTTGCCGTTCCCCGGCAGCCGACGGCGCAGAGGCGGCTCGTGAGCACAGCCGGCAAGCAGTCTTGGACCGGGCGCCTGCGCGAGGCCGGCGTGCGCGCGATGCCGCCGGAGCGCCTGCTGCCCGACGGCCAGCCGGCCTACATGTCCTCGTGGATCTACATGTTCGGCGCGCTGACGATCGCCGCGCTCGTGGTGATCATCCTGTCCGGGACCATTCTCGGCCTGAAGGGCCCGGCGTGGTGGCACTACACCGGCGTCGGGCACTTCTTCAACAGCATCCACCTTTGGTCGGTCGAGCTTTTCTTCTTCTCGATGGTGATCCACCTGTGGGGCAAGTTTTTCATGGCAGCGTGGCGCGGCGGGCGCAGTCGCGTGTGGATCAGCGGCTCGATCACCTTCCTGACCTCGATCGCCGCCGCGTTCACCGGCTACGTCTCGCAGCAGAACTTCGACTCGCAGTGGATCGCGACGCAGGCCAAGGACGGGCTGAACTCGACCGGGATCGGCGCCTTCTTCAACGTCCTGAACTTCGGCCAGATGTACACCTACCACGTGCTGCTCTTGCCGGTGGCCGTGATCGGCCTGGTGTCGGCCCACATCCTGCTGGTGCGCCGCCACGGCATCGTCCCGCCGCTGCCGCTGCCTGAGCTCGGCGTCCATGCGCGTTCTGGCGCCGGTGCGCCGGCCGTGGACGCAGCGGAGCCGGCGGCATGAGGCGCAAGCGACTGTCGAACGCCGAGCTGAACGAGGCGGCACGCCACTACGACGGGCCCTACAAGCCCTACGACCTGATCAAGGAGCTGGTCGTCGCGATCTGCGTGGTCGCAACGCTGGCGGTGCTGTTGACGGTCTTCTTCTCCTCACCCGACGAGAAGCCGAGCACCGTCGCACAGTGGTCGCGGGAGCTGCCGGTCGACTTCCTCACGACGGCTGTGAGCGAGCTCGACGGCACGAGCGGGACCGCCACCTACGGTCCGCCCTACAACCACAACAGCGAAGGGCAGATCGTCTGGTTCGTCCATCTGCAGCAGTGGCTGGGCGTGAGCCACCCGATCGACACGGCGCAGGACTACGTCTACACGCCGATCGCCAGCATCCCCGGCGACCCGGCGCTCAAGACGGCGACCGCCGACTACCGCGCGACGCCGCCGAAGATGCAGGCCACCTGGACCAACGCCTACACGGCGGCGCTCGCCAAGGCGACCGTCGTCGGCAACGGCACCGTCCAGATCCCGAAGGGCAACTACGGGCCGCTGCCGACGATGATGAACGCGCTGCTCAACCTCGCGCAATCCGGCGGCTTCGACGGCGACCTGCTGACCAGCAACCAGTTCTACCAGACCGACTACACCAAGTCGCTGCTGTTCATGGCCGACGGCGGCGAGCTGAGCGCCCGCGCGCAGCAGCAGCATCTGCTCGGCGAGCAGTGGGGCATGATGAACGAGACCNNCCAGATCAAGCCGTTCTCCACCTCGGACAACGCCGACGCGCTGGTGATGATGATCATGGGCGTGCTGAGCATTGCGTTCATCCTGATCCCCTTCATCCCCGGCGTCCGTGACATCCCCCGCGCGATCCCGATCTACCGCTACATCTGGCGCGACCACTACCGCGAGCTGCGGCGCACGGCAGGCGGTCCGCCGCCGCGCGCATCGGGCGGCGGCGGCGGACCGCCGGACCC
>PMKB01000208.1 GCA_003157595.1 Solirubrobacterales bacterium | reverse complement strand
ATCCGCGTGTAGTCGGCGATCGCGGTCTCGTTGCCGGCGGCCCCGGTGACCGTGCACTGGTCGCCAATGGTGCTCGTGCAGACGCCGCCCTCCCAGCCGGTGAATGTGTAGCCCGCCGCAGGGGTTTCGGTGATCGTGACGGTGTCGCCGTAGTCGACGGTGCAGCTGCTGCCGGCGCTGCAGTTGGCGTCCGCGTTGCCGCTGTCGGTGGCGACGAACGTCCCGTCGCCCGAGAGCGGCGACGCGGACCCGCCGACCGTGTAGCGGTCGGGCGTGTAGTCGGCGATGGCGGTCTGTGGGCCGGAGATCGGGTTGGTCGTGCAACTGTCCGAGGCCGTGGTCGCGCAGGTCACGGCGGTCCAGCCGTTGAAGGTGTAGTTGCTCCCCGTTGTCTCGGTGAAGGTGATTACGTCGCCGGCCGGCGCTGCGGCGCAGCTCGACCCGCTGCAGTCGTGATCTGTGTCGCTGATCGACACCGACCCGGCGGAGGGGCTCGGCGAGACGCCCGTGCTGATCAGATAAGTCGGTGCAGCGGTGAAGGTCACGGTGTCGCTCTCGCTCCCGCCGGCCTGGAAGGTGCAGGTGTCACCCGCAACGTTGGTCTCGCTGATCTGGCCGAGGTCACCCTGACCGCAGCCCGACCAGTTCACGGAGTCGGAGGCGTCCGCGGGTGTGGCAACGAGCACGATCGTGTCGCCCTCGGTCACAGGGCACGGCGACGAGCCTGGGTCGCTGGACGTCACGGAGCAGATGGGGATGCCGCCGTCGGACACGGACACGCTGCCGTCGCTGACGAACGTGATCGCGATGTCGTCCGTGTCTCCGTTGGCGAAGAAGATCAGCGAGTCGGCCCGCAGCCCGCCGTGCGAACCCTTGTCGCTGGCCGTAGGTGGAACTGGCGCATCGGCGCTCAGCGAGAATCGTGGGTGCGCGGCGGCTGGCGATGGGGCCGGATTTGCCCTCGTCGGATGTTCGAGCGGGCTGGACGCGGTGGCCGCCCGGCTTGGGGCCGCAGTCAGGCCCCTAAACGCCTTGTTTCCCGCTGCCGCGGCCCTCGTCGGTGCCGCCGTGGCGCCCACGTGTGCGACCTGCGCGGCCGGCGAGACGGCTGCCTGGCGCTCCAGTCCGGGGCGCTCGCCTGAGGATCCCGTCAGGAGTGCAAGCCCAACGGCGCCGGCGAGTGCGGCGCAGGACGCCCCCAGAACGCACCGCCAGAGCAGGGACACGCGGCGCCGCTTTCGCCGATTCTCCGGGCGAACCGGCGCGTGCATCGAGGGCCGACCGTCTTCAAGCACGACATCACTATGGCGGACTCGCCCCGCCGGCGTCAAAGGCGGCGAAACTGACGGATTCGGCCGAACAAGCTAAACCAGACGTGTGTTCGACCCGCGCGGCCACGCGAGGCGATCTCGCGACGCAGTCTGTGGACGCAGTCGTGGGGCCAACCAAGTCGCTGCACCACCGGCACGGCGCGTCCCGCGCGTGCCGGTTGACGACGCGCGCGACAGCGGGCGACCGCCCCGCGAATCCGCCGGGAACTCGCCTAACATGAACGCAGAGCCCCGATGTCCGACCCGCCCGAGCAATTCGCGATCGACTTCGACGCGGCCGTGCATGCCCTGGGGCTCGCTGAAGCCGCGGCGCGCAACGTGCTGGATCTTCGCGCCGACTGGCCGGTTGGCGAGTTGCACATGGCGATCTTCAGCGCCTCGGCCGATGGCGACGGAGCGCTCCCCGACGCCGAGGACGCCGGCGCCGTGATCGATCACATGGAGGGGCGGCTGATCGCCGACCACGGCCCTGTCGGCACGACGAACGTGATCGAGTCGATCGGGTTCTCGAAGAAGGACATCACGCGGCTGAAGGCGTTCGAATGCGTGCGCACCGGGGTCGATTCATACGAGGCGATCCTCGCGCGCAGGAAGTTCGACGGAGCCACGCGGACCTATGGCAGCCACGTCTTCGCCCAGATCGGCCCGGGCGGCGCATCGAGGCCGCTGATCGCCGCGGCCAGCGGCTGGCGAGCCGACCAGGACTACCTCGCGGCGATGGTCGTTGCGGCGACGCTGCAGTGCGTGCTGCTGGAGTACGGCGTGCTGCCGCGCGACGCGATTGTCTCGTCTAAGTTCCTGCTCTCGGCTGGAGCCTGGGAGTACCCGGCCCCCTGACAGCGGGGTGCCGGGCGCGCGCCGTGTAGGGTCGGCAGCCGCCGGCCGCTTGATGACCAGACTTCGCCCGCACCGCGTCGCGCTCGCACTCGTGATCGCCTTCTCGGCGCTGCTCGAGTGCTACCGCCTCGGCCAGAACGGCTGGGCCAACACCTACTACTCGGCCGCGGTCCGCTCGATGCTCGGCTCGCTGCACAACTTCTTCTTCGTCTCCTCGGACCCCGGCGGGCTGGTGTCCGTCGACAAGCCGCCGATCGGGCTGTGGCTGCAGACGGTGAGCGCCGCGATCTTCGGCTTTCACCCGCTCAGCCTGCTGGTTCCCGAGGCCCTGTGCGCGATCGCCACGGTCGCCGTCATGTACCTGATCGTGGCCCCGCGCTTCGGCGCCTGGCCGGGCATCGCGGCGGCGGCGGCACTGGCGGTCTTCCCGTCGTTCGTGGCCTCCGGCCGCGACAACAATCTCGACGCGCTACTGATTCTGCTGATGTCACTCGCGTGCCTCGCCGGGCTGCGCGCAGCCGAGACGGGCGCTTGGCGGTGGATGGTCGTCACGGCCGTGTTCGTGGGGCTTGCGTTCAACACGAAGACGCTCGCGGCCTACCTGATCGTGCCGGGCATCGCGGCCGCGTGGATCGTGTGTGCACCCGGAAGCCTCTCGCGCCGCGCCCGCCTGCTGGCCGGGGCGACCGCGGTGCTCGCGGTCACCTCACTGGTGTGGCTGGTCGCGGTCGACCTGACTCCCGCATCGCAGCGACCGTATGTGGGTGGCACGGTCGATAACTCCGAGCTGTCGCTGAGCTTCGGCCACAACGGGTTTGGCCGGTTGCTCGGCGAGCGCAACGCGCCGACGCCCGACATCACGATCGTGCAGGCGCCGGGGAGCCTGCGCCTGGCGGGCGCGATCTCATCGAGCGGAGCGCCCGGCCCGCTGCGCCTGTTCGACCTCCCGGACGGCGACCAGGGAGCGTGGCTGCTGGTGTTCGCGCTCGCCGGACTGCTGGGACTCCTGCTCGCGGCGCGCGGCGCCGGACGGCGCAACCCGCAACTCGCGTTGTTGTTCGTAATGGGTGGGTGGTTCGCCGTCGAGGCCTTGGTGCTGAGCGTGTCGTCGGGGATCGTGCACCCCTACTACGTGTCGGCGTTGGGGCCGGGGACCGCTGTGATGACCGGTGCCGGCGCCGCCGCCCTCGTCGCGCTCGGCCGGCGACGGCGGCTCGGTTTGATCCTGCCCGCCACGGGGATGATCGCCACGGTGGGTGTGACGCTGGTGCTCCTGCGCCGCGAACACGACTACCTGCACTGGTTCTGGCCGGTCCTGGTCGGGATCGTCGGCGCCGCCGTGGTGATGATGCTGTGGCAGCCCCGCGTGGCGCGCACGGCGATAGCTGTGGGTCTAGCCACCCTGTTGGTGGTGCCCGCGATCTACTCGGCGACGGCCTGGCAGGTGCCCGTGAACGGCACCTTCCCGACCGCCGGGCCCTACATCGAGGACGACACCGAGGCTCTTGGCATCCCTGCCGATCAGATCCCGATCTATCGCCAGCTGTTGCTCTACGTCCGCGCGCATCAACCACCCAGCCGCTGGGACGTGCTCACCCAGGGCGCCACGACTGCGGCTCCGCTGATGCTGCTGGGCGGACGTGTGGCGGCACTCGGCGGCTACGGCACGATCGATCCCGTGCTCACACCGCCCGGCCTCGCGGCGCTCGTGAGCCACGGCGAGGCGCGTTTCGTGGCGCTCGGCGGCGGCTATGCCTCAAACGGCGGCAACGCGGCGTCGACCGCGGTCGCGCATGCGTGCCGCGAGATCACGGCGTCGACGTGGCGCAGTCCGCAGAACATCGGTACCCCAACCCACCCGGCCTACGTCTATCCGCGCGGCGGCTGGAACCTGATCCTCTACGACTGCGCGGGGCGAACCGCACAACTTGCGCTCCAACACTGAGCGACGCTCAGCCTGGCGGATTCCCACGCCGATAGGGCGTGGATGCAACGCTGCCGCCGCAATTGCGCCCCCCTGGTTACTAACATGACGCGTCAATCCGCAGACGAGGAACCGAAAGCGAGCTGTAGATGAGTTCGAAGTGGCATGGGACGGGGCGCCTGATGACGCTTTCGGCTGCCGCCGGCACCGCCGTACTCGCCGGCGCTGCCGCGGTGCTCGTGGCGAGCGCGTCGGGGGCGCTGAGGCCGCACAGCGCCGACGCCAAGACCGTGCACGCCCCGGTGGCGGCCCACACCACAGCGGGGGGCGCGTCGCCGGCCATGGCCGCCTCACCGACCGGCCGGCGGACCTCGCTCACGCACCTGCCGCTCGGCGGCGTCAGCAACGGCACGCGCGGCGTCGCCATCCGCCTGAACGGCGACCCCGCCGCAGACACGCCGCGGCCGAGGCTCACGCCTCACACGGCAGGCACTTGGACGGACGTCGGCGACTACGAGTTCTTCAGGCCCGTCTCGACGCTCGAGCCCTGCGCGACCTACAAGCTGACGATCCCGGCCGCGACGGTCGCGGCCGGTCACCGCAAGCTCGGCCAGGCGCGCACGGTCTCCTTCACCGTCGCCTGTCCCGGGATCACCGCCCTGCAGGAGGCGCTGGCGCGACTGAACTACCTGCCCTATAGCCTGCACGGCTTCGTCGGGGCCTCGAGCGTCGCGCCGCTGACCCGCACCGCGGCTGCGAAGCGAGCTTTCGACCTTCCCAACGGGATCCTGCGCGCGAACGTCCGCGCCGCACCGCCGCTGACGATGGGCACGGTCGATCCGACCACGACAGGCGCGCTCGAGGTATTCGAAGAGGATCACGGCCTGGCGCTCGGCACGACTCCGACGCAGCAGCTGTGGACCGAGCTGCTGGCCGATGAGACGCTGGCCAAGAAGAACCCGCTTCCCTACACCTGGGTCACCGTAACCGAAACGATTCCGGAGACGCTCGAGGTTCACGAAAACAACAAGATCGCGCTCACCAGCCCGACCAACACCGGTGTCCCGGGTGCGGACACGCAGCAGGGGATCTTCCCGATCTATGTCCGCTACGTCGCCACGACGATGATCGGAACGAACGTCGACGGATCCCACTACAACGATCCCGGCGTGCCGTGGGTCAACTACTTCAACGGCGGTGACGCAGTTCACGGTTACATTCGCCCGACCTACGGCGTGCCGCAGTCCAATGGCTGCGTCGAGCTGCCAATCGCCACCGCCCAGGTCGTCTACGGGATGCTGGCGGTCGGCGACCTCGTGATCGTGGAGTAGAAGTCAGCTCGACGACGCTTCGCGCGTGGGGCTGGCGCGCGCCGGACCGAGCCGGGCAGGACGCAGGGAGACCGCGGCGCCGACGGCGAAGCCGTTGGTTGGCACAGCCATTGCCGCGGCCGACCGGCGCATCCGCCGACGATCCGCCGCCGCCAGAGGTCCAGGGGGTGGTCGAGATGGCGCCTGACAGGCACCCGCGGGACGCTGCCGGCGACTGTGCGGTCCGCCGGCAGATCGGGCCGGCGGGCTTGCCCCGGCTGCACGACCGCGATAACCGTGCGCCGCCGAGGTCACGCCGCCATGAGCCTTCAGGTGTCATTAACCGCCTCCGGGGCGGGTCTCTTGCGAGGCCGCCCCGGAGGTTTGGGAGAGGGAGGAGAAGGTTCCTCTAACTGTCGGCGGGATATGAGGCCGACAGACTGCCCCGCGACGGTTTCTCCGGCCGGGCGGGGGAAGTCGTTGAGCAAACTGCGCGAGCGTTGGGATCTGCCATACGGCAAACGGCAGCACCCCATCCGGGCGGCGCGTTCGTGGCCGCGGACGCGCAGCGCTCGCTGCTGCGGTCCGCGGCCACGCGCGTCCTCAGGCCGAACCCCCTCCTGACGCGGGAGCCGGCTGAAGTGGTGCCGAGCCGAAGCTGCCCAGTGAGGCGACGTCGGCCGGATAGACCTCGTGTCCGTGGATCGCGTGGTCTCCGATCTCGAGTTCCTCGTCGGTAGCTCGAAGTGGGATCACCAACCCGACCAGCTTGAGCAGGATGTAGGTGA
>PMKB01000266.1 GCA_003157595.1 Solirubrobacterales bacterium | reverse complement strand
CGGGTCGGTGCCGCACGGTTCGAGCGCTCC
Source organism: Solirubrobacterales bacterium (assembly GCA_003157595.1). GTDB lineage: Bacteria > Actinomycetota > Thermoleophilia > Solirubrobacterales > Solirubrobacteraceae > Palsa-513. The sequence goes on along the minus strand of PMKB01000266.1, from coordinate 3,570 downwards.
ACCGAGCACGTTGAGATCGTCCACCGGCGCAGTATCGCTGAGCGCGGCTCACCAGGGAACAAACTCCCCAGGCACCGCCATCCGTACAGCGCTATACAAACACTTGAGACATGTGCGCACAAATCAGCGTGCTGCGAGCCGTCCAGGGGCGGGATNNCACGGTCGCGGTCGGCGCCGGCTCCTACTACGAGAATGTCGTGGTCAACAAGCCGGTCACGCTGCGCGGCCTCGGGCTGCTCACCGTCATCTATCCCGCCGTCTCCAACCCGGCCTGCACCGGCGGGTCGCTGTGCGGCGGGGCGGCCAGCAACATCGTTTTGGTGGATGCCGACAACGTGACGATCGAGGACCTGCGACTCGAGGGCGCCAATCCGCATCTGAGCGGTGGCGTGTTCGTCGGCGGAGCCGACATCAACGCCACCAACGGGATCATCACCGACTACAACGACCCGAACTCGATCCAGAACAACCTGACCGTGACGGGAGTCACCGTTTCGGACATCTATCTGCGTGGCATCTACGCGGCGTCGGGCGGGACGTTCAACTTCAACCACGACATCGTCGAGAACGTCCAGGGCGATTCCAACTCGATCGCGATGTTCAATGACGGCGGGTCGGGCGTAATGGCGGAAAACCTGGTCGTCAACGCCAACGACGCGATCTCGGCCAACTGGTCGAGGGGAACCCAATTCCTCGGGAACGTCATCCTGGACTCCGGGAGCGGCGTCCACACTGACAACAACGGTGGCTCCGGCGGGACCGCGGACGTGATCCGCGAGAACCTGGTCGAGGGCTGCACCGTCAACGGCTACGGGATCTTCACGTTCGCCCCATACGTTTCCGCCACGATCGACTCCAACACGGTGTCGGGCTGCTACGTCGGCCTCGGTGATTTCGGCAGCAGTGTGTCCGGCCAGGGGCCGACGTTCTCGCACAACACGGTGAACGGGTTCGGCGCGAAGACGACCGATCCAAACGGCACCTACGGCGCCTATCTGACGACCGACCTGCTCGGCTTCAACTTCGGTGACCTGACCGCCACGCTGACCGGCAACTCGTTTTCGCACTTCGGCACCGGCATGTTCGTCACGCAGACCACGCCGACCGGCGGCGACCTCACGGGCGGGCAGGCGATTGTCACCGCGACCGGGAACTCGTTTGTCGGCAACCGGACGGGCGCGAACGGCGGCCCCGGCACCGTCGTGAACGCCAAGAACGACTGGTGGGGTTGCCGCCGGGGCCCGAATACGCCCGGCTGCGACACGGCGGTGGGCACGGTGGCGTTTACACCGTGGCTCACCAGCGCGCCGTAGCGACCGGCACCTAACCACCCGAGCGGACGCAAAGCGGGCAGGAGAGCCGGCCCACAGGGCTCTCCTGCCGGATCTGCGTGGCAGTGGCGCAGGCGAGCCCGCGGCCGGGCTCAGCCCTTCAGGCGAAAGCTGTCGAGGATCGTCGTCGCAGTGGAGTGCTGCTTGGCTGGCAGCCAGAGCCCCACCTCGACGTAACCCTCCACGTGTGAGCCCTGGTGCATGACGATCACGAGTCCGTTGTCCGGGTAGGGATCATCGCTCGAGTAGGCCTCGAACGCGATCTCCCAGCGGTTCAGCCGGGTCCGGGCGACAACATCAGTGGGCAGGCCACCACTCGGGTTCGGCGCCCCGCCGCTGCTCACGCAGCCAACGCAGCCACTGAGCACGACCTCCATCTTCCTCAGCGCGTTGGCCGGGTCGAACCAAAGATGCGTTGAGTGATCCGAGGGGTAGCTCGCGTTCGCGAAGCGCCAGCCCCGCGGGAGCTGAGCGCTGTAGCCGCCGCCGGGCGGAGAGACGCGGGTCAGCACGACACCTGCTGCCGCCGGGACAGCGACCGCGAGGATCAGCGAAATCCACACGATGCCCGCAGCGAGGCTTCGTCGCATGGCGTCACTGTAGGACATCCGCATCCGGCGCCGGTCCTCGCGGTGGCCGCGTCCAAGGTTGGCCGCTCTGCTTGATCCCCGCGGTCCGCGCGGGCCAGCCACGTCGCAGCGTTGACGGTGGGCGCGAGCCGGCCAGGTAGTGTTGGTGCATGATCCTCTACACGTGTCCCGGTGGTAAGGCAGCTCCATCAGCGCACCCGTGTGGACGAGCCGCAAGAGCGCTCGACGATGCCGGGCACAGCTACGAATGGAAGCGAGTCAGGGGCGGCACCCTGTTGTTCTGGACCTGGCCCACGCGAACCCGCGACCGCGCGGAGGTCAAGCGGCTCAGCGGCCAGAACTCCGTGCCGATTCTCGTGCTCGACGACGGCAAGGTGATCAGCGGCTCAGGGGCCGTCGTGCGCTGGGCGCAGGCGAATCGGCCGCAGAGCACCGTCGCCGCGAGCTGAGTCGGCGAGCGACGTCGCGGCCCGCCGGTGCGGGCCCGCCCGTGAGCACCATACGAGTTCTGCTCGGCAGGGACAGTTAGCCTGCCCAGGGCGGCCGGAACGGGACTAGCCGTCGGGACGCGGTCCTACACGTGCAAGTTGGGCTTCTCGCTCGCCGCCGACGTCGCATTGGCGAGGCAGAGCGCCGGGTGGAGGTCACGCATGCGGGTGGCGGGACTGCGCTCGCGCTGGGCACGCCGCAACGCAACCATCGGCCGGGGCAGCAGCGCGCAGTCGCACCGAACGCCTGCAACCAGGCGGACCGGGCGCGGGACCACCGGCGGCGGCGGACGCCTGGCGGGTTGAGCGTCTCAAGCGTGGCATCGCAAGGTTCAGCGCCACGCCGGGTACGCTTCGCGCGTGGCGAGCCCTCCCAGCCCGGTCCTGTCGGAGTCGCAGTTGGCGACGCTGGCGTTGCACGGGCGGGAGTGCACTGCAGCGGTCGGTGACGTTCTGTTTCGAATCGGCGACGCGCGCTATCCATTTGTCGCGATCGTCGAGGGCGAGGCGGCCATTGTGGACTCGGCGGGGCGCGAAATCGTTCGGCACGGCGCATCGGGTTTCCTGGGCGAGATCAACCTGCTGTCGGGCCAGACGGTGTTCGTAACGGCCGTCGTCACGCAGCCGATGCGCTACATCGCGCTGGATCGCGACGAGCTGCGTGCCTTGTTGTTCGACGATGGTCCGCTCGGAGATCTGCTGCTGTCTACCTTCAATGCGCGGCGCGAGGCGCTCCAGCTGCAGGGCGTCGGGATGGAGGTCGTCGGTCCGCGGACGTCTGAGTCGACCCGCCAGATCGTGGAGTTCGCGCGGCGCAATCGCCTGCCGTTCAGGTGGCGCGATCCTGAGCACGCTGATGATCCGGCTGCCGCGGCGCTGATCGATGCGCTCGCTCCCGCCGAAGTTCCACTCGTGCGGCTGCCCGGCGGGATGGAGCTGCGCAACCCCTCCAGTGGCGAGGTGTCGCGTGCGCTGGGGATCGGGCTCGAGCTCGCTGCTCGGGAGGAGGTCGACCTCGTCGTGATTGGTGGCGGCCCGGCCGGCCTGGGGGCGGCAGTGTATGCGGCGTCGGAGGGGCTGGAGACGCTGGTCGTGGAGAGCACGGCGCTGGGAGGACAGGCGGGCACTTCGCGGCGCATCGAGAACTACCTCGGCTTCCCG
>PMKB01000190.1 GCA_003157595.1 Solirubrobacterales bacterium | reverse complement strand
CTGAGCCTGCTCTTCAGCGGTCTTGGACACGGCGCGGATCATGGCATTTGGCTCGGTCACTTCAACCGGACGTTGCTCGGTGAGCTCTCGCATCGCGACTATATGCAAAGCGGCGCCATTTTGCTAGTTTGCTATCGCACATGCGATCCGGGGCTTTTCATGCGTAACGCGACCACCAACGGTCATCAGCCTCCTAGCGAGGTGATCACGGCCGACGAGGTGGCCGCACTCCTTCGCATGACTCCCGCTTGGGTCTACGCCGAGACAAGGCGCAACCAGATCCCGCACATGCGACTCGGGCGGTACTTCCGCTACCGTCGGTCAGCCATCGAGGCGTGGATGACCGCCCTCGAGAAGGGATCGCATGAGGTGCGTTAGGTGCACCCGCCGACGCCGACCCGCGAGCCAGCCGAAGGCGCGCGTATAACGTGGGCGTGAGCAAGCGATCGCGCGGAACCGGCCACCTCTACGAGAAGTGGGGGTCCTACTACGGTCGCTGGCGCAGTATCGATGGCCGCTGGCTCAACCGGGTCATCGGCCCGGTGCGTGCGCCCGGCTCCGGCGAAGGCCTCACCCGAAGCCAGGCTGAGCGGGCGTTTCGGCGACTCCAGGATGCCGAGGAGCGCACCCCCCGCCCCGTACGCGGCGCTGTCGTCCCGAGCGTGGAAGAGGTCACGGACTCGCTGCGCCAGAAGCTTCACCTGCGCGGCGCCCGCCGGTCTTATCTCGAGGGGTGCGAATCGATGCAGCGTGTGCATATCTCGCCGCGCTTCGGGACGCGCGCCGTCACCGAGGTCAAGACTGCTCACGTCGAAGCGCTCGCGAGCGCGATGCTCCGCGCTGATCTCTCACCGAAGACTGTCCGCAACGTCCTGACTTTTCTGCACTCGGTGTTCGAGCACGCGCTCGACCGGGGCCTGATTCGCGAAAACCCCGTCCGGCGCGCGACGCGACCGTCCCGTCGCCGGCGCGGCGACGCCAACCCCGATCTGAAGTTCCTGACGATCGAGGAGCTTGACGCCGTGATTCGAGCGATCCCCGACGATGTCGTGATTCGCTTTCCCGCGCCGACGCGGGCGGGACGGCGGGGATCCGCGCCGCCGCCGCCGCCCGACTTGCTCGGGCCCGTGCTCCGCGTCGTCGTGCTCACAGCGGCGATGACCGGTTTGCGCCAGGGCGAGTTGCTCGGCCTGCGATGGCGCGATGTCGACTGGAGTGTGCAGCGCATCCGTGTGCGAAACACCTTCGTGCGCGGCGAGCACTCCGCCGACGGCAAGTCCGACCTCTCGACGCGCCGCTCGGTTCCAATGACCGACCGTCTTGCCGGCGAGCTCGACCGCTGGTCGCGCCGTACCGTCTACAACGGCGACGACGAGCTCGTTTTTGCTCACCCGCACAGCGGGAATCCGCTCGACCGCTCAAAGGTCACGCGCCGCTTCCAGGAAGCGTGCCGCGACGCCGGCGTGCGCCCAGTCCGCTTCCACGACCTGCGCCACACCTTCGCCACGCGCCTCGCCGCCTCCGGTCAGCCGATGCGCACGATCCAGGAGTTCCTCGGACACGCCGACAGCAAGACGACGCAGATCTACGCCCACTACGCGCCGTCCGAGCGCGAAGTCGAGATGGTCAACCAGGCGTTCGCCCCCGACAACGCGGCCGCCACGGCGACGGACGGCGAGCCGACGACCAACGATGGTGCAGGTCGGCCGTCGGCGGCAGCCGACGGCCCGCAGACCTGAGGTCCACCCATCGGTCGATGTCGCCCGACAAGCGCGCCCCCAAGCGGTCGTCGAAGAAGCCCAAGAAGACAGTCCGGGTACGACTGGCCGCGCTCGACCCCGGACCGCCCTACGTCGTCCGCTGGCATCCGGAGGCCGTGGGAGAGCGAGATGCGTCATGGCCGCCGCGCGAACAGACCGCCATCTTCCACGCTGTCCAGAAGCTGGAAGCCGAGGGGCCCCGGCTGCCGCACCCCCACTCGAGCGCGATCCAGGGAGAGGTGGGTAGGGGCTTTCGTGAGCTGCGACCCCGGGGCGGTCGCAGTCGCTGGCGCCCGATCTATCGGCAGGTCGCGCCCGACACGTTCGCGATCCTGGCCGTCGGGCCAGAGGCCGCGATCGACGGGGCCGGGTTCGACGCCGCCGTGGCGCGCGCGAGGCAGCGCTTCGATCAACTCGATTCGACGTATGACTAATGCCGCCAGTCGATAACAGACCTGTTATCATTCCTTGCGCGATGAAGCTCAGCGATATGAAGACGAACGACGCACTGCTCGCCGAACAGCTCGAGGATCCCGCGTTCCGCGCCGAGTGGGAGCGCACCGCGCTCGCTCGCGCAGTAGCGCTACGTCTCGTGCGCTATCGCGCCGAGCGCAACCTCTCTCAGCGCGACCTGGCGAAACTGCTCGAGATGAAGCAGCCGCAGGTTGCGCGGTTGGAGCGCGGCGACGTAAGTCCCGGACTCGACACGCTGATGCGGCTCGCCGGGGCACTCGATATCGAGTTCACGATCGACGTCCGCCCGACCAACCGCAAAGCCCGCCTCGTCACCCGCCGCGCGCAGGACGAGGCACTGACATCGTTTGAGACGGCCCGCGCAGTCGCTCTCGTCGCAGCGGCGTAGAACCGGTCGCCTCGAGCAGTCGATCACACGCTCGTCGCCGCAGCGGTGAGTCGCCGGCGCGTCGAGTCGCCGCGCTTCGAGCTCGGGGCCGGCCGGTCGAGCGGCGTCGCGACGGGGATCAAAACGGGGATCAAACTGAGCGAAACTGAGCAGCACTCAAAAACAAAAATCCCTGCAAATCGGCACTACGTAAACTGGCAGATACGCATACTCTCGGGCTGGGGGCCGGGCGGTCGCAGGTTCAAATCCTGTCTCCCCGACTAAAAAAGTCCTGTAAGACCTTGCATTTTATCGCCCGCGTCCGCGCCGGCGAGACTCATCTTGGGGAACAATTTCTCGCGCAACTTGCAACCAAGGCGGCGCCTGGCGATCCCCTTCGGCTCTCGAAATATCCGCTTTATCCGCCGGACGCACCTCCTGGTAGGCCCGGCCTACCGATCGGTGCCTGGCGTGGGCCATGTCCAGGCTTTCGATC
>PMKB01000006.1 GCA_003157595.1 Solirubrobacterales bacterium | reverse complement strand
CCCGGAGCGTGCTTTTGCCGGGGGTGCTCCCGCTGATCCCGATGGTCGCCGTGCTGGCGCTGATTCACGCGGCCATCGCTCCGTCGACGATCCCGGCGATCGTTCTGAGCGGGCTGGCCGGCGCCGTCGTGTACAGCGCCGGCTACCTCGTCTTCCCGGCTACCGCAAGCGAACGAGCGCTTGCACGCCGGCTGCTGGCGCTCGGCCGCGGCGCGCTGTCGCGCTGAGCCGGCCGGGAGGCAACGGCGGGCCGCTCAGCAGCTCGCGACCGCGACGTTCCAGTCCTGCAGGACTGCGCTGCGGTAGACGGCGGACGGGTCAGCCGCCGTGCTGAGTGAGGCGTTGATCACCGGCCTGCCCGGGCCCACCGCGATCGCGCGGCTCCAGGTCGCACCCGGCGCCAGGGTGATCGGCCCGAACCGCCGCGCCGGTGCTCCGGCGAGGAGCACCGAAACGTCGTAGGTCGTGGCGTGTAGCTGCTCGTTGATCACGCCGACGCAGGCCGCCTGGCGCCCCTGGGGAGCCGGTAGGAGCCACAGTGCACTGGTCCCCCGGGTGCCACTCGGCGCACTCATGGGCGTGAACCCGAGCGTGGCCGCCCCGACCAGCAGCGCCAGTCCGGCGGCGAGGGCACCGGCCTGCGCGCGGCCGACGGGAATCGATCGGAACACGAGCGGACGGGAACGTCCATGCGCCGTTCCCCACGCCGCCGCCGCGAGCGTCAGCGCGGTGAGCAGGCCCATCCATGGGGCCGCCGTGAGCGCCACCCCGAGCACATCCAGGAGCAGGGCGCTGATCAACGTCGCCGCGATGCTGACGGCGATCGACAGCGTCAGGAGCTCCGAGGTGCGCAGCTCGCCGGGCCGGAAGATGGCGGTGACGACCGCATACCCGGGCGCCACCAGGACCAGTGGCAGGCACAGCGGAGCACGCAGCACCGCCACACTCGACGGGAGCAGCGCCGCGAATACGCAGGCGGCGAGCGCCAGCCCCATCACGAGCGCAAGATCGGTGCGCGGCTTCACCACAGCCCGCGCACTCCGTAGATGATTAGATCGCCGCCGTCGTACAGACGGTTGGCGCCGGGCACGTCGAACTTCGACGCCGTCGCGGCCGGCGCGAGCGCGGGCGGGCCGCTGTCGAAGTAGAAGCCGAACAGGTTGTCGCCGCTGATCTCGCGCCGATCGCTCACCACCAGCGTGGTGCGGGAGCTGCGAAGCAGCGCGCGCATCGCCGGTGTGAGCTTCCTGGCGTCAAGCAGATCGTCCACATCGGGGGCGAAGTTCCCGGTGAGCGAGGTCTGCAGGCCGCTGGTGAGGAAGAAACGGGCGTCGGCGTCCTGCGCGAACACGCGCTGATTTGGCCCAAGCGTCCGCCCGCTCCATTGCGCGGCGACGACAGCCGGCGGATCCAGCGTGCCGCCGGTGACGGCGATGAGACGAGGCTGGGCGAGGCGTTCGTTCGCGGGCCATCCGGCGATCACGCCGGAGGCGAACACGATCGTCACGGCGGTGGCGATCAAAAGCCGTACTCGCAGTGAACGCCGCTTGCCGCGCTCCAGCATCCAGACGACGCCGAGCGCCACCGTCAGGCCGACGCCGATGAACAGGAAGTCCCCGGCCCGGCTCACCGTCTCCCAAGCGGCGGGCACGAAGCGCAGCGGCAGCGTGCCGAGATAGATGAACGCGCAGAACACGAGCAGGACCATCAGCGGGTTGCGCCAGCGTTGTTGCCAGACCAGACGCACGCCCACCAGCACCCCCAGCCCGAGCAGCATGATCCCGCTCAGGGCGATGACGATCTCGGCGGGCGGCGTCACGACGCTGCCGCCCTGGTTCGCGAACAGCCCCCGCGCGGGCGTCTCGCGGGCGAGCGTCTGGATCACCTGCTTCAGCGCACTCGTGAGGACCGGGCTGAGATAACCGACGGTGCCGCCCCCCGCGAGCGCGAGCCAGAGGATCGTGGCCACCCCGGCACCGGCGGCAAGCAGCCACGGCGCCCCCGCCCGGCCGTGCAGCCGCCAGTGGATCACGCATAGCGCGAGCAGGAACGCCACGAGCACGTAGGAGGAGACGTGATGGGTGACGACCACGGCTACGGCGACGAGGCCGAAGCAGAGCTCCCAGGGCCGGCGAAGCCCGACGTCGCGCTCCTGTGCCCAGCGGATCGTCACGAACAGCGCAACGGTCGCCAGCGGCAGCGCCAGCGACTCATAGGCGAACTGGACCGACCAGAAGAGAAAGTTCGGCGTCGCCGCGTACAGCAGCGCCCCCAACCCCGCCGCGCGCTCAGAGCCACCGAGGCGGGCGTACAGCAGGTAGAGCCCGAGCATCATCAGCAGCCGGCCGGCGCCGACCGTTATGACGCCCGCCGCGAACGGCGACAGCCCTCCGGCTCGAGCGATCAGCGCCGCGAGCGTCTCGAGGCCCGGATAGCGCGGTGTGATCGGGAGAATCGAGTTGGTGCCGAACAGCCGCCCGCTGCTCAGGATCGTCTGGAGGTTGTAGAGATGCGGGAACTCGTCGCCGTAGGTGAAGGCGAACGGGTCGCGAAGCACCTTGACGGCGTAGAGCCCGAGGCCGACGAGGACGACCGTCGCCAAGCGCTCGCCGGGGCGCACGCGCGCGCTGCACAGGCGGAAGGCAGCCGGGAAGATCAACAGCGCCATCGCCAGCCAGAACAGCACCGAAGCCCGATGTCCGGTGCGCGACAGCGCGTCGGCCCAGCTGACCACCATCACGCCCGCGGCGACGGCTAGAAAGATCCACGGGAGCCAGCCCAGCACAGAGGACTGCTCCGTGGATCGAGCCGGCTGCGCCGGCTTGGCAACGGTCAGGGTCATGACGGCACGCCTCAGCCTATGGCGAGGGCCGCTCTCCTCGCCGCGAGCGCACGCTCGTAGGCCGCTTCGTAGCGCGGGACGACGGCGGGCGCGCTGAAGGCCTCGACGCGCGCTCGGGCGCCCGCGCCGAGCCGCTCGCGCAGCGCGCGATCGCCGATCAGGCGCTCCAGCGCGCCGGCCAGCTCGTCGGCGTCCCCCGGCGCCACGAGCAGTCCGCTCTCACCGTCGGTGACCGCCTCGGGCAGCCCACCGATGCGCGAGACCACGACGGCCGCGCCGGCAGCCATGGCCTCGAGCGCAACCGTTGGAAAGGGGTCCGGCCAGATCGACGGAACGACGCCGACGGCGCAGCGACGCCAGGCGGCCAGCAGCGCATCGTGCGGCAGCAGCCCGAGGTTGGTGACGTTGTCGCGCACCGGGATCAGCTGAGGTTCGACCGGCCGTCCGGCCACCACGAGCGGGACTGCGGTCCGCATGCGGGCGTGAGCGTCGAGCAGGATCCCGACGCCCTTGTCGGTCGTGATGTCGCCGGCGAAGAGGATGAACGGCTCATCGGGCAGACGCGCCAGCAGCGCCGGATCGAACGATGCGCTCGCTCCGCCCTCGGCCCGGAAGTTCGGCACGACCTCATAGGGAAGGCGGGCGGCCGCCAGTCCGCAGCGCCGGGCGACCTCGTTGCTGACGGGCAGGAAGAGATCGGCCGCGCGGCGCTGAGCGGCGCCCGAGAGCATCGTCAGCAGGGCAACCGGCGGGCCCATGGCGCGACCGTAGTGGTCGCTCGCGCAGACCACGCACTTGCGCAGGCCCGGACCGCTGCAGGGCGCGCCCCGTCGCATCATGCGCTTGATTGCACACAGCAGACTGTAATCGTGCAGGCTGAGGACGTAGGCAGCCGGAGCGTTTCGGCGCAAAGGCAGGTAGGCATGCGCGAGCCAGTTGTGGGCGTGGACGACGTCGGGCCGCTCGCGAGCGATGACGCGCCGCAGGGCGATCACGGTTTCCGGGTCGGGGGCCGGCGGCGCGTGACGGCGGCCCTCATCACTGAACAGGCGTCCCGCTCGCTGGGCGAGCCCGGGCAGCCGGTGTACGCGGATCCCGTCGATCTCCTCGAAGGCGCGAAGCCCCGGCTGGCGCAGCGTCGCGACGACGACGTCGTGATCGCGCTGAGCGAGCTCCCCCGCGAGCGACTGGGTCATGCGCTCCTCGCCGCCGACGACCGGCGCGTAGAACTGGGCGAGCATCAGGATTCTCATCTGGATCTGCCTGCCGCGCGACGGTACAGCGCCAGCAGCGCCGCCGCACACTCGTCCCACGTCGGCAGCGCAACCGCTGCGCGGGAGAGCGGGTCGCGCAGCTCGCGCAGGATCGCCTCCGCTGCCGCTCGCGGCGCGAGCTCAGGGTCGATCGCACGCGCCAGGCCGCGCTGCGCGAGCTCGCCCAGACCCGACCCGGACGCGACCAGCAGCGGCCGCCCGAGCGAGATCGTCTCCAGCGCCGCGATCGGATGGGTCTCAAAATCGCTCAGCAGGACCACCAGATCCACCTGGGAGAGTCGCCGCGCCATCTCCGCGCGGTCATCGGCGGCGACAGCGCTGATCTCGACCGCGTCGGCGATCCCGAGATCTGCGGCCAGGCGTCTCAACTGCGCCTCATACGGGCCCGAGCCGGCGACCCACAGTCGCGCCTCCGGCTCAGCCTCGAGCACATGCGGGAACGCCGCGATCACGCGGTGGTGGCCCTTGTAGCGCTCGAGCCGTCCGACCGAGGCGATCAGCGGGTGTCCGGTCTGGTGGCGCCCGTTGTGCGCCGACGCCGGCGCGGGCAGCGGCAACTCGACGCCGTTGGGGATCAGCGCGAAGCGCTCCGCCCCGATCCGCAGCTCCGCCGAGTACTCCTCGATCTCAAACGGCGCCAGCGCGACCAGCGCGACCGCTCTGGCGAGCAGCGGGCGCAGCAGCGCGCGCTGTCCCCGGCGGGCCTGGTTGCGAACGCGCTGCGAGTGCCCGCCGCCATGGAATGTCACGAGATAGGGAATGCGACGGCGTGCGGCCGTGGCCATCGCGATCGGAGCGACCAGCGTGTGGTAGGACTGCACGTGGACCACGTCCCAGCCGCCCTTCGCGATCTCTCCCACGATTCCCGGCGCGAACAGCCAGTCCCGCCCGCGCGGGTGCGCCGGCACACGTCGCACCTCCACGTCTCCCTCGCGTTGCACGCCCGCGCGCCCGTCGCGGACCGTTGTCAGCACGGTCACCTCCGCCTCGCCGCCGGCCGCAATTCGCGTCGCCACCTCGTGAACGTGGCGCTCCACACCGCCGATCTCCGGCAGATATCGCGGAGTCACCATCAGCACCTTCAAGGCACGGTCCACCTCGGATCGGCGCGCTCGGCCCTCCGCTGGCGCTTCGGTCATTGCGCGGGCCGCTCTGAAGCCAACGGAGCAGCGCCCGTCGGTGACTGCTCATCATCCGGCGGCGGGTCTGAGCGGATCGGCGGGGGCACGCCCACGTCGGCTCCCGGCCGCAGGCGCACGGCGGACATCCAGCGAGTGCGCCCGTACGCCGCAGCCGTGATCGCCAGTCCGGCCGTGATCGCCGACGCGCGCGCCAGGCCGTCGCGACGACCCCGCAGCGCGCCCGCGAGCTCGCGGCGCAACGCGCGGGGAAGGACGGAGCGGACGTAGGCACGCTCGGAGCTCAGGCCGTCGTCGGCGCCGGCGATGCACGACAACACTGCCTTCGCGGTTCCCTCGACGGCACAGCGGCGGGCGAAATAGCGCCAGGTACCACGCTGCGGCGGCACGGCGTGAACGACGCGTGCCCGCGGCTCATAGATCCAGTAGTGCCCGGGCTGCGCGCGCGCCGCGCGAATGCACAGCTCGGTCTCCTCGGCGCTCCCCGATAGCGCCTTCGCCCCCGGCGCGCGGCCCAGCCGGGGGTCGAACGCGCCGGCCTGCGCGAGAACCGCGGCGCGCATCGACATGTTCGCCCCGATCACGTTGCGAACACGCTGCGTGCTTGCGGGCATGCCCACATAGCTGCAGCCGACGACCCAGTTGAACTCCGGCGGGAACCAGCGCGGCGGCGGCTGCTCCCAGGCGGGCTCGATCGCACCGCCGACGCCCAGCACCAGCGGGTCAAGATAGGCCTCCGCCAGCCGTTCGAGCCAGTCGCGGTCGGCAACCGCATCGTCGTCGAGGAAGGCGAGAATCGAACCTCGGGCGTGCTCGGCGCCGGTCTGGCGTCCGCCGGATAGGCCAGGGTCGTGGCTGTTTCGCACAACCTCGACGCCTTCGAGCTCCGCGCACGCCCGCCGCTCGAGCTCCTGGTCGCCGTCGATCACGACAATCGTCTGCGCCGGCGCCAGCGTCTGCGCGCGCACGGACTCGACGGCGGCGCGCAGGTTCTCCCAACGGTCGAGCGTGTGGGTGCAGACGATCACCGAGATCGTGTCTGCCTCCAAGCTCGACGCGAACATGATCGACACAGTACCCGCTGGGTTGGTGGAGCCGAAACGGCTGCCGGCGACGGTCAGTCGACTGCCGATCGCCGGCTTTTCTCACCCAGCGTGCGCGACAAGGCGTCATCCAGCGCATCGTGGATGTAGATCTGCGACCACGCCGAGCGGAACACGTGCTCAGCGGTCGGAATGCGCTCCAGGTGCAGGTTCGGCCACTCATCGAGCCGGTCGAGCAGCCCGTAGGAGACGAAGTCGTCGTAGAGGGGCTCGCCCAGCGAAAGCAGCAACAGCGTCTCGACGTCGCGCTCACCGAGTTGCGCCAGCACACCGACGATGTCCGCGCCAGGCCCCTCGCCGTCGCCGCCCCCGTCGCGACCGGCCCGCGCTCGTGCCACCAGCACGCGCGCCATTCGGGCCATACGCCAGCGATCGGTCGCGACGATACGGGCGATCGTGCCGAGATCGCGTTCGCGCAGCAATGCGCGCGTGCGCCGCGCGTCGCGCATCGCGCCGAAATCCTCGCTCCAGAAGAACGCCAGCAGATTCACGAGCAGCAGGCCGCGAACCCGGTCGTCCGCGAGCGCGGCATGCAGGCCCCAATAGGCGCCCGAGCAAAGACCGCCGACGATGAACTGGGACGGGAGCCCGCGCCGCTCGAGCTCGTCGCACGCGGCGATCACCTGCTTGGCAAACTCATGTCGCTGAAAGGCCGTGCGCGGGGCGTACTGTCCCTCAACACCGTCGGAGTCGCCCACGCCGACCACGTCGAGCCGCAACGTCGGGACACCGCGGGCCGCCCAGCGACGGGCGACCTCGACCCACATGCGATGGTGGCCGATGCGCCGCACCGCGCCGGGGTTCAGCAGGATCGCGCAGAGCGCAGGCTCTCCCAAGGACGATGGCACCGGCTCCGTCAGCACGCCGCTGAGCTGCTCACCGTCAAAGTCGAGCTCGAACGGCGTCTCGCGGATCGCCACCCCACCGACGCTCAGCTCGATCTCGGCGCTGCGCGGCGGAGGCGTCACCGGCGCTGCGACGGCGGCCGGCGCAGCCGTGGCTCCCTGGGCGAGCCAGTTCATCGTGTAGGCGAACGCCTCCCAGGGCGGCTTGGAGAATTGGGGGTCGACCATCAACGTGCCGAAACCGGGCCCGTCGGCAACCGTCACCTCGGCACCGCTGCGCTCATAGTGCTCGCGCAGCCGCCGGTCAACCTCGCTGGAATCGCGCCTCAGCAACAGGATTCTCCGGCGCTGCGCGTCGGGGACCGCCAGGTCGGTCAGGTCGAGCGCCTCGATCGCGGCAACCGTCTCCGCCGTCAACAGGAAACCCGATGCGTTCACCGCGCCCTCCCCGAGCACGTCGCTGTCAGCGGGCGCGGGCGGCGTCTCCTTCACCGCGCTGAAGTGAACCGCCTCGGCGTCCAGAATCCTGGCGAACGCCTGCAGCTCACGCATGAAGACGCGTCCGCGCGACTGGACTCCCCAGAGCACGAGGTCGTCGATCGGAGCGCCCAGTGCGAGCGCGTTGGCGGCGACGATCCCGCCCAGCCCGATGCCGATCGCGACGATCCGCTCGCAGCCCTCGGTCGCCCTCAGCGACGCCGCGGCGCCATCCACCGCCGCGGTCCAGGCTTCGAGTCGCCGCGGCTCCCGCGGCGAGCCGCCGCTGTCGCCGCTTCCGGGCAGATCGAACCGGAGCGCCGGATGGCCCGCTTCCGCGAGCGCTCCCGCCCAGGAGCGAAGGCTGCGATGAGCGCTCAGCTCGTCCCAGCCGAAGGGCGAACAGAGGATGACGCCGGTGTCTGAGCGCGTCGTCTCCTCGGGCGCGTGCAGCATCGCGAAGACGGCGTCCGGCGCCGTCGCGAGATAGAAGGGACGCCCTCGAGCGGCGAGCGGCCACTCGTTCAGAGCGTCTGAAAGCAGCTCGGTCATCAGTCCTCACTGACTATGATCGGCACGCGCCCTGCAAGGTTGAGCGCTGTCAGCGTCCCCTCACCGGCCAGATCGGCGCCGGAGCGCGCGGTCAAGGCGATACGGCGCTCGCCGCCGGGCTCGACCGAGAACGCGTCGTCCGCCGCCTTGAAGCCGGGAACGTGCACACGGACACCGTAAACGAAGCATTGCGCGCGGATTCTCAGCTCGGCCCCGCCGCCGGACTTGCGCAGCGTCGCCGTTAGTCCCAGCCGCGACGCGCTCTCGCGCGCCAGGACGCGCCCGGCCGGCAGGCGAAAGCACTGGGAGAGCAGCTCGACGCCGTGCTCGCCGTCGCGTTCGAGGCTGCAGACGACGACATCCTGCGCCACCGGACCGAAGCGGTAGGCCCAGGACACGTCCACGAAGCGGCCGAGCAGCTCCTCGACATCGTGCACGCAACCGCCGTGCGGCGCCAGCTCGAGCTCGCGCGTCACCTCCTCGACGCGCACCTCGAGGTCGCTGTAGAGCGATACCCGCAGCCGGGCACGCACCGTGTCGGGGCCGTCGTTGGCGACGTGGACGGCGATCCCGCGCAGCCCCTCGTCGATGCTCCACACGGCGAGCGGCGCCAGCACGCGGCGCAGATGGTGGTAGGCGACCTTCGGCTCGCCGCGATGGTCCAGCACGCCCCAGCCGGCGCCGGGACACAGGTCGCGCAGCCAGAGGATGAGGCCGCCGCCGCAGGATGAGGCCGTACGGCGCCACTCCCCGAACACCTCGGACATCACCTCACCGCTGAGGGCTCGTGACAGCTCGAGGTAACGCTCGTGGTCGCTGCGCCGCAGCTCTGAAGGGTCGTCCTCGAACAGCATGGCGAGATAGTGGTCGCGCACATCGTCGAAGTCCCAGCCGACGCCGGCGTCGCGCGGCACGCCGGCCTTCCACCGCGGGTCGTGCACCGCCACGCCCGCCGGCTGCCCTTCTGCAAGCTCATCGATCACGGGCTGATCCGGCACGTTTGCGAAAGCGAGGCACTCCGCCGCGAAACGCACCTGCGAACGGCGCACATCGTCGAGTCCCCGCCGGTAGCCGCCGACGCCGTAGTAGTTGGCGACGCCGCGGTCGGGCCGGAACGGCAGGACTCCTCCCCACGGGGCGGATGGCACCCAGACGGCGTCGACCCCGGCGTCACGCACAAGACCCGGCAGGAGCTCGCCATACAGCGGTCCGTCGATGAGCGCCGGATCGAGCCCGAGCATCGCGATCTGCTGAGCGACCTCACTCGAGCCGCAGAGCACGGCCAGGCTGGGCCGCCCGCCGAGATCGCCGAGCACCTGACGTCCCTCACGCGCCACGACCTCCAGAAAAGCGGGATCGGACTCGGGATAGTCGAGGTTCGCGAACATGAAGTCCTGCCAGACGAGGATGCCCAGCTCGTCACAGAGATCGTGAAAGCTGACCGACTCATACGCCGCCGTTCCGGGGATCCGCACCATGTTCATCCCCGCGTCGCGCATCGTCTCAAGCAGCGATCGCAGCTTGGCGCGCGACGGCGACGGGCCGCTCGCCTCAAGTGGCGTCCACACGGCCCCGCGGACGAACACGCCGACCCCGTTGATCGTCAACTGCAGGCCGTCCGCCTCGAGCTGCTCGCCCCCGCCCAGCTCGCGGAAACCGACGCGCCCGCAGTCGATCCGTAGCGTCTCCCGGCCGGCCTGCGCGAGGAGTGTGAGCCGGTAGAGGCTGGGGTCGCCGTGCGTATGCGGCCACCAGCGCGCGGCGTCCGGGACGTGGACCTCCCCGGAAGCCACCAGCTCGTCGGCGCCGGCGCTCAGCGCAAGTTCGGCGCGATGCGGCCCACCCGGGCCCTCAAGCTCGGCGACGATGCGTTCAGGCGCGGGTGACGTAAGCGCTTGGATACGCAGCGCAAGCGCCAGGACGCCGTCGCTGCCGCTGATGCGAGGTCGGACGTCGAGCGCCGTGACCGCGAGCCGGCGACGGCGTTCGAGCCGCACCGGACGCCACGGGCCGACGACCGCGGGGCCCGGCGCAAAGCCCGGCGCGCGTCCGAGCACCATCGTGCGGAAGAAGCGCAGGCCCCCTTCGCCGACGAGCCTGGTACGCCAGCGGGCCCGGGGACGGCGGCTGACCGCGAGCAAGGGCGTGAGCGCGCGACAGCAGATCGCCAGCTCGTTCTCCGCCGCCAGCGCCGCTGTCACATCGACCGCGGAGCGGGCGAACATCGAGTCGCTGGCCGCCACGAGCGCGCCGTTCAGATAGACCTCGGCGACGGTCGCAAGCCCTTCGAGCACCAGCACGAGCTGCTCGCCCGGCGCGGGCGGCGCCACCACAAGGCGGCGGCGAAACCACCAGTCGCGCCCGTCCAGCGCCGCAGCGGCGATCTTGCGCCGCGGCACGCCGCCGCCGGCGAGGACGTCGGCCGCTCCTCCTGGCACGAGAGCCGGGCGCCAGTCGAGCCGATCGAGCCCGCTCGGGTCGGCGTCGGCGCATGACCCGGGCTCGGAGTCCGCCGCTTCCCAGCCATCACGCAGCTCCGCGAGCTCATGCCCCTCGACGGCACCTCGAGGCGTGTACGCCAAGCTGACTGCTTTGGCGTGCTGCGGTGTTATCCGACGACCTCCTCGAGCGCCGCGATCGCCTGTCTCCACGCGTCGCTGAGCGACTCGACGATCGGCCCCGGGTCGAACTCGCGCCGGCGAGCCAGGCGAAAGCCGAGCACCTTGCAGCCCTCGACAATCGTGCGCATCGGCATGGCGCAAGCCGTCGCCTCGGCGCCGAGGAGCCACTCCGCCTGCGTGGCGGCGAGCTCGAACGCCGCGCCAACCATGCGAACCGTGGCAAACGCGTAGGCGTGGTAGGCCTCAGGGCCCGCCTCGAGCAGCACCGGCAGGTCACGCGCTAGCGCCTGCGCGAAGCGCTCGAAGGGATCGCTCGCCGGACGGTGGGCGAGGTGGCGGCGCAGCGAGCTGCCAGCCGCTGCGCGCAGCTCGCTTCCGCGCAGCCGCGGCCCGGCATCGAAGCGCACCAGCTCGGTGTAGGGCGGAAGGATCTCCGGCGACGGTTCGCCCGCGAGGCGGAAGATGCCGGTGTAGTCCTCGCCGTCGAGCTCGTAGAGCCCGGCGCCGTGGAAGTAGCGCAACCAGCCGCGCTCGAGGTCGATCGCCTCGGCGACGACGGAGCTCTTGACGTGCTCGGTGCGGTAGCTGGTCGCCGCGGTGTCCGGGAGGTACCACGAGTCGAGCTCGACGATGATCGTGCGACCGCTGTCGATCTGCTCCGCGATCTGCAGCGGCAGCGGGCGATACGGCTGCATCTCGTGGATGTCGATGCCGAACAGCGACTCGAGATCCTCGGGCGGCGGCTTGAAGAACGTCCACTGATCGCCCTCGAAGTCGGTTCGCACCAGACAGCCGAGCACGGCGAGCGGCTCGTCGCCGCGCCCGTGCAGGAGCTCGATGATGATGTCCGTGTAGCAGTTGGTCTCCATGTAGGTTCGTCCGCTGCCATGCACCGCGTGCGCCTGGTAGCCGGCGGCGTCGAGCTCGAAGAGGCTGCGATAGGTGCCGGTGCGGGTCGCGCTCATGCGCCCCACAGCTCCCGCCGGACCTCCGCCGGCCACGACGGCGGATCCACGCCGTGGGTGCGCAGCAACGCGAGCACGATCCGCTCCTGGCCGAAGCCGAGGCATGCGGTGTGCGCGACATCTCCGTCGTGCTGCGCGAGCCCGTAGATCGCCGCGAAGTGGTCCTGGTGGTAGTTGAACGAGGCGACCGCCGTCGGCTCGTCGCCCGCAATCGCCACGAGCAGCTCCAGCTTGAGCTCCTGGCTTCGCTGATTGGCCGCGAGCATTCGCCCGCCGCGCCCGAAGAACGGATCGGTTGCGCGATCGCGCTCCGCGTCCAGGCCGAGCGACTGAAGCAGCGCGAGACCGCGTTCGCTCCAGTCGTCGCGCCAGGTGCGAACCTCCTCCGGCGCGCCCAGGCGAACGATCTCGCGCTGGTGAAACATCTGCAGGCGAGCGGGATCCTCAGACGGCTCGTGTCGAAAGACCCAGGCACCGCCGGCGTCGACGACCACACCGCCCACCGGCAGCGGGCCGCGCGCGGCGACCGCGGGGTAGACCGGATAGCAGGCCGCCGGCACGAGCGCGAGCTCCGTCATCCGCTGGAACTCGCTCCAGTCCTCGTGGCGGTCGGCTCGCTCGCTCTGAAGCAGCGCCTCGTCCTCCCCACCCTCGAACGCGAACACCGATCCCGCGAGGTGCGGGAACGAATGCAGGTAGCCGATCGACTCGATCTGCTTGCGCGGCAACAGCGGCGGGAACCGCATCGACTCCGGCGCCTCCGCCTGCGCCGCCGCCGTGATCCGGGCATCGACGCGGTTGCGGATGTCCTCGAACGTGGCGCCCCTGCCGTAGAGCCCGGGGACACCGCTGGCGATGAACAGCCCGTGCTGGATCAGCTCGTCGCGGAAGGCCGCCTGATCCGCGGTGGCCTGACGAACCTCGCCCATCAGGGCTCCTTTGCAATCAACAGCAATGCCGCGTCGGTGGCGTGAAGGCGCTCGTTTGCGACCATCAGGCGAGCGGACAGCGCGTCACGCAGGTGACGCCCGACGCTGTAGGGAGTGTCGTTGCGGTAGCCGACGATACCCACCACCTCGAGTGCCCCGGCACAGACGCTCGGGGCGTGTTCGGAGGCAGCGAGCTTGAGGTTGTTGAACCGCAGCACGCTCGCCATCGTCATCAGGCGCGCGCGGTCGTCGACGTCATCGGCCTGGAAATCGTGCAGCGCCTGCGAAACCTCGCCTCGTAGCAGCGTCAGCTCGGCCATCACGTGTGAGAGCCGCGCGGCGGCAGGGAGCGGCTCACCCGGCCGTCGGCGAGCGCTGGCGCGCAGGAACGCGCGCGCACGTTCGAAAGCGTCGGTTGCGATGCCCAGCCAGACATGCGACCAGAGGATGTGCGACAGCGGCACCATCGACTGGTTCATGACCTCGGCGAACGGTGCCGCCAGCACCTGCTCGGAGGCGAACCGCGCACGCACGAGGAAGCCGGGCGAACACGTCCCGCGCATCCCGAGCGTGTCCCAGGCTCCAGCCGGTTCGAGCTCGGCCTGGCCGGACTTCGTCAGGGCGAGGACCTGGTCGCCCGGCTCGGCGTCGGGCGTTCGCCGCAGGGTCGTGAGCAGGTCGTCGGCGTGCGCACCGTAGCTGACCGTCGGGGCCTGCTTCTCGAAACTCAGAACGCCCTCGCCCTCCGGCGTCGCCGCGGCGATCGAGCGGCTCATGTCGCCGCCGGTGCCGACCTCCGACGTCGCCGAGGCGATCAGACGCTGCTCCTGATGGAGCTCACGCAGGTAGCTCTCGAACCACGGGGCACCGTCGAGGTGGCGCGCGATCGTCAATACCTGAATCTGGTGCATGGCGAAGACCATCGCCGTCGAGCTGCACCGGCGTCCCAGTTCGAAGCAGCAGCGCGCGATCGTCTCCAGCGACGCGCCCTGGCCGCCCAGTGCCTCGGGGACCGCGGCGGAGAGCGCGCCGGCCCCGCGGAGCGCCTCGAGCGCCTCGGCCGGGAAGCGCGCGTTGCGATCGACATCGTCGGCCGCGGCGGCCGCCACCTCCTCGGCGATCCGGCGCACCGCTTCCAGAAGGCCCCGCTCGGAGTCGGCTGGGACGCTCATCGGGCGGTACCGGGGATCACGTCCCACCGCCCGCGGCCGACGGCTCGCCATCGCCGGACAGCTCGGTGATCGCGGCGGCGATCGCCGACACGCTGTCGAACACCCCACGCGTGAGCATGCGGTCGGGGAACTCGATGTCGAAGGCATCCTCCAGCGCGAGCATGAGGTTCACGCTCGCGTGCGACGTCATGCCGGCGGCAAACAGATCCGCGTCGTCGCCCAGCGTGTCGACGTCAACGGGTAGGCGAGCATGCTCGCGCAGCACGCGCCGAATCACGGTGCGGGTGTCGTCGTTCAAAGCTCGCCACGCACCCGTGCAACGACGACCGCGGCGGCGAACGGGCCTTCGTGTGTGAGGCTCACGTCCAGCGCCTCCACGCCACGCCGCCGCGCCAGCTCCGCTGCTGCCCCGGTGAGTTCGATCGAAGGGCGCCCGAAACGGTCGGTGAGCACGCCAACCGTCTGCCACGGGACAGCCTCGTCGCCGGCACGCAGCACCTTCAGCGCAGCCTCCTTGGCAGCGAAGCGGGCGGCGAGCCGTCGGGCATCCGGCGCTCCGCCCGAGGTGGCGCAGTCGCGCAGCTCGCGGCTTGTGTACACACGCCTAAGATAGCGCCCGGCGTGGACGCGGATTGACTCTTCGACGGCGTCGACCGACATCAGGTCGATGCCGACGCGCAGGCCGTTCTCGCGCGCCACGTCGCCGGCCCCAAATGCCCGGCGACGCGCGATCATGCGTCCGCTCCGGCGTGCGGCGAGCGTGTCGCGGCGTAGTGGAGCTCGTGAAATCCGTTCGCCAACTCCCCCGGGCCGACCCGCTCGCCGTCGAGCCGCAGACATTCGCACAGCTGGAAGCCGTGGCGGGCGAGCTGGCGCTCCTGCTCATCGCGCGTGATGTAGTAATGCAGCAGCGAGAAGTCGTGCGCCGCATCGTTGAGGATCGCGTGGTCGGCGTAGACCTGCTGGAACGGCAGCAGCCGCCGGCGGTTGAGCGTGCTACGCGGGAGTCGCAGAACCTGGCTCGCGAAGCTGACCGGGCTGGTTGCGTTGATGCTGCGGATCGGGCCTCGCAGCAGCGGCGCGCAGGCGAAGTTGTGCGACGAGAAGATGAGCATGCCTGCCGGCCGCAGGAGCCGATGGGCCTCATCGAGGAACGCTTGACGCTCGTCGTCGTTGAGCACATCGATCACCGCAAACCCGGCCACGATCGCATCCCAGCTCTCGCTCTCGAACTCCGAAAGGTCGCGCAGGTCACCCTGGCGGAAGGTCGCCTGCGGATACGCACGCCGGCAATGGGTAACCATGGCGGCGGCGAGGTCGACGCCCGTGACGGAGTCGGCAAGCCCGATCAGATGCGCGGTTAGGCGCCCGCCGCCGCAGCCGAGCTCGAGCACCGCTCCCGACAGCGACTCTCGGTATCTGTCAAACAGCACGCTCTCTGCCGGTCGCAACCTGCGGCCGCCGTAGCGGCGCAGCAGGCCGCCCGAGCCCCAGACGCGCTCGCTCGCGTTGCGCTGAGCCTGGTCGGGCGTGACTGCGGCCTCAGCGGCACCGGTCCTGGGGTGGGCGGCGCTCATCGGCGCGTTCGTGGATGGAACGTTGTGCATGGCGGAGTCCGGGCGCGCAGCCCATTGGTGCCGAGCCGCGTCGCGATCCGCTCAGCCGGCGGGCGACAGGTCTGCGCGCGGCGGGTGCAGACGTGACACGTGGGAGCCGCGGTCGTCAGCGTCGCGCACGCTCGCCGCGCGCGAGGCAACCGCGACCGGCGGCAGTTCGCGAAACGACGGCCGCCATCCGTCTGCATGCTTGGCGGCGGGCTCGCGGCGAACACGTTCTCGCAGGATCATACGCAGGATCCGCTGTCCGTCTCGCACGGCGCTGAGCTTGCTCTCGCCGTGCATGCGCTCGTGCTCGATCGACGCGACCTCGGCCACCGTCAGCCCGGCTCGCGCGACGCGAACGTGGATCAGCGTCTCGACCTCGAACCCGTCGCAGGTGACGTGCATGTGCGGCAGGCAGTGCCTCCAGAAGGCGTTGTAGCCGTAGCAGAGGTCGGTGTAGCGCGTGCCGAAGAGCACGTTGACGGCGAGCCCGAGCATGCGGTTGCCAAACGCCCGGATCGGCGTGATGTCGGTGCTCGCTCCGCCCTCCGCGAAGCGCGAACCCTTCGCGAAGTCGTTGCCGTCGAGCAGCGCCGCGACGAACCGCGGGATCTCGTCCGGGTCGTTGGAGGCATCGGCGTCGATCATCACGATGATGTCGCCGGACGCAGCCGCAAAGCCGCACGCCAGCGCGTTTCCCTTGCCGCGGCCGTCCTGGAGCACGACGCGAACATCGGGCCGAATCGTGCGCGCGACGTCGATCGTGCCGTCCTTCGAATGGCCGTCGACCAGCACCACCTCGTCGACGATCGCCGGGATGCGGGCCAGCACGTGTGGCAGGTTCGCAGCCTCGTCGAGCGTGGGGATCACGACGCTGATCGACGCCTTCGAGCGAATTGCAGCCGCACGAGCGGTCCTCCCTCCGATCGCGATCACCGCCGCCGTCCCTGCCGTCGAATCCCTGACGCTCATCCGGTGCTACCTCCGCTGCGTGGGGCCTTGGTCGAGTGGTACCGCCAACGACGCCGCGACACGCTCACAACGGTGGCCGCGGACGGCTCGAGGGAGGTGTGCAGCGCCAAGTTTGTCGAACTAAGCATGGCAATGTAACGCCTGCACCGGCGGCGTACTGCCGCTTGGGTACAAAAACCACCAGTTTCGGGTTGCGGGTGACAGTCGCGCGCGGCGGCGGCGGAGGCCGGCACCCCGGCCGCGGAGCCCGTCCCGAGAACCGCTCGCGACGTCCGGATCGGTGGAGGACATCGCCGAAATGCGGACATCGACCGTCCGTCCGCGCGCGTGCTCTGCGAGCCCCTGGAGCATCGAACAGACGTTGAGCCGGCCGGAGTTCCGTTGCCCGACCCGGACCGACGCCCGATCGGGAAAGGGTGCGGACATATCGCTCAACAGCCTCCATCTTCGCGCTCGGCGCCCTGCTCGCCGCGGCGCTCCCGGCCGCAGCATCGGCATTCCCGGTCGCAGCGGCCGCGCCGGCGCCAGCCGTCACCGCGGCTTCGCCGGTCACGACGGCGGTCCGCGAACAGCTTGCGTCCGTCGGCATCTACGACCTGAGCGTCACCGTCGCGACCGGCTCCGCGGCCGGGCGCTTCGTGGATGTCGAGATCGGCCCGCTGGGGCGCCGGGTGAAGATCGACGCGCAGAAGCACCGCGCGAGCCTGGAGCTCATGCTCACGATCGACCGCCGGTCCTTCACGGTCCGCGTCAGCCCCGCCTCGGCGAGACCACACGTGAGCGTCTCGCTGCGCAGGATCGGCGCGGTGGCAGCAGGAACGACGGGCCGCGGCATCGCCGTTGCACAGCTTTCAGCGGGCGCGGGCACCACGCGCGCAAGCGGGACCGTGAGCAAGCCGGCGCAGGCCAACTCGTCCGCGAGCACCGCCACATCGACCGGGCCCACCGGTCTGGCTGGACCCACCGGCCAAACCGCTTCGACGGGTTCCACCACGCCGGTGGCGCCGTCGGTCCCGGTCGCCACGACCGGCCCCAACGGCAACCCGATCATCGCCACCCCGAGTGGCTTTGCCCCGGTAGCGACCTACGGCAACCTGGCGAAAGATTACGAATTCGACGGCTCCAGCCTGCCCTCCGACTGGTCTGCCGGAAGCTCGAGCCACGGGTTCGACGCAACGCTGTTCCAGCCCTCGCAGGTGAGCATGACGGGTTCGTCGGTTGCGCTGAGCGCGACCAACCGGCCGAGTGGGGGCTACGCCAACCAGTCGGGTTGGATCTCGACCGAGGGCAGCTTCTCGATGACGCACGGGATGGTCGACTTTCGCGCGAAGATGCCGGCCGGGCAGGGACTGTGGTCGGCGCTTTGGCTCGACCAGCCGGACGGCAGCACCCCGTGGGGCGAGATCGACGTCGC
>PMKB01000215.1 GCA_003157595.1 Solirubrobacterales bacterium | reverse complement strand
CGACCTGGGCTACGAGCGCGTCGAGTCGATGACCGGCGGGATCACGCTGTGGAAGGACCGCGGCTACGAGGTCCAGGCGCCCAAGACGCTCAGCGCGGAGCAGCGCGACCGCTACTCCCGCCACATCCTGATTCCCGAGATCGGCGAAAGCGGACAGCGCAAGCTGCTGGAGGCGCGGGTGCTGCTGCTCGGGGCGGGCGGGCTCGGCTCCCCCACCGCGCTCTACCTCGCGGCAGCCGGCGTCGGCACGATCGGGCTCGTCGACAACGACGTGGTCGACCTCTCCAACCTCCAGCGGCAGGTGATTCACAACACAGAGCGGATCGGCGTGCCCAAGGTCGACTCCGCCGAGCAGACGATCAAGGCGCTAAACCCCGACGTAGAGGTCGTCAAATACCAGATCCGCCTGGACGCCTCGAACATCATGGAGATCATCAGCGGCTGGGACATCATCGTCGACGGCGTCGACAACTTCCCCACGCGCTACCTGCTCAACGACGCCTCCGTGCGGCTACAGATCCCGGTCGTCTCGGCATCGATTCTCGGCTTCGACGGCCAACTGTCGGTCTTCAAGCCCTACGACGGACCGTGCTACCGCTGCCTGTTCCCGGTGCCTCCGCCGGCCGAGCTCGCGCCGTCGTGTGGGGCGAACGGCGTGCTCGGCGTGCTGCCGGGAACGATGGGGCTGCTGCAGGCGACCGAGGTCGTCAAGCTGATCGTGGGGGCCGGCGAGCCGGCGATCGGCCGGCTGTTGCTCTACGACGCGCTGGCGGCGACGCTGACCGAGGTCAAGGTACGGCGCGACCCCGAGTGTGCCGTGTGCTCGCGCGCGCCCGATTCCATTCGCGATGAGGAGATGGGCGTGTTTCCGGACTACGAGGCGTTCTGCGCCGCGGCCGGGTAGGGTGCGCGCGGCTATGGCGACGATCAAGATCCCACCGGTGCTGCGCGCGTCGGTCGGCGGCGAGCGCGAAGTGAGTGCCGCCGGCGATCGCGTCGGCGAGGTTCTGCGGGCGCTCGTCGAGGCCCATCCAGCTACGGCGACGCAGCTTTTCGGCTCCGACGGCGAGCTGAACCGTTACGTCAACGTCTACCTCAACGACGAGGACGTGCGGGTGCTCGAAGGCCTCGACACCGCGGTCGGTGAGGGCGACGTGCTCGTCATCCTGCCGGCGATGGCCGGCGGCCGCTGAGGGCGCCGCAGGCGCATCGCTATCCTCGCTTGACGAAATGAGCCTTCCGGAACTCAAGAACCGTCCCTGCGGGGGACGCTACGGCGACGTCGTCCAGTCGATCGGAAACACGCCGCTGGTCGAGCTCAAACGGCTCTCGCCCAAGCCCGGGGTGCGCGTCTGGGCGAAGCTCGAGTCGCGCAACCCGACCGGATCGGTCAAGGACCGAGTCGCGCGGGCGATGATCGAGGACGCCGAGGAGAAGGGCGCGATCGCACCGGGCCAGACGATCCTCGAACCGACCTCCGGCAACACCGGCATCTCGCTCGCGATGATCTGCGCCTACAAGGGCTATCGCGTGAAGGTCGTGATGCCCGACAACGTCACGCCGGAGCGCACGCAGCTGCTGAAGATGTACGGCGCGGAGATCGTCTATTCGGACGGGACCAAGGGCTCCAACGGCGCCGTGGAGCTCGCGCTCGAGATGGCGGAGTCCGACCCGCGCTACTACATGCCCTACCAGTACGGCAACGCGGCCAATCCGCTTGCCCACTACAACGGCACGGCGATCGAGATCCTCGACGAGCTCGACGACGTCGCCGCGTTCGTGGCCGGACTCGGCACCGGCGGCACGCTGATGGGCAACGGGCGCCGACTCAAGGAAGCGCTCGGGGACCGAGTCAAGATCGTCGCCGCCGAGCCGATGCAGGGCGAGACGGTGCAGGGCCTGCGCTCGCTGGACGACGGCTTCATTCCGCCGATCATCGATCTCGCCCTGCTCGACCGCAAGATCTTCGTGACCAACAGCGACGCGATCACCTGGACGCGCAAGCTGCTCGACGAGGAGGGCATCTTCGCCGGCGTCTCCTCCGGCGCGATCGCCCGCGTCGCGGTGCGGATCGCCGGTGAGCTCGACGAGGGCAACGTCGTCTTCATCGTTGCGGACGACGGCTGGAAGTACCTCTCGAGCGGGCTCTACACGTTGCCCCTGGAGGAAATCGCGAACCTCGAGAGCACGCTCTGGTGGTGACGACCCCCCGTGGCGGGGGGCAGGCGATGTGGCCTTCGCCGCAACGTCTGCTTGCCACCGGCTCCGTCGGCGCCCGGCAGCGATGAAGATCAGCCGCCCGCTGTACGAGGAACTGATCGCGCACGCGCTGGCCGACGCGCCGGACGAGTGCTGCGGCATCGTCGCCTCGGTCGACGGGGAGGCGGTGGCGGTGTTTCGGGCGCGCAATGCGGCGGCCAGCCCGTTGCGCTACGAGATGGACTCGGCCGACCAGATCCGGATCCAGGAAGAGATCGACGCTCAGCGGTGGGACTACGGAGCGATCTACCACTCGCATACGCGCACGGCGCCGTATCCGTCCCAGACCGACATCAGCATGGCGTTCCGCCCCGGGGTTGGCGCGCTGTGGCCTGGCTCGATCTACGTCATCGTCGGGGTCGCGGGCGATGAGCCCGAGGTGCGGGCGTGGCGGATCGAGTCGGACACGCCTGAAGAGGTCGGGCTGAACGTGCTGTGATGGACGCGCCGCTGGTCTGCCCGAGTTGCGCGGCGGAGCATGGCGGCGGCGAGCGGTTCTGCGTGCGGTGCGGCATGCCGCTGGTCTTTTCCGGCGGCGGGGAGGCGCGACTCAGCGAACGGCAGGAGCGCGCGCGGAAGATCAAGCCGCAGTACGCGCAGGGCGGTCTCGTGCGTGTCGCGTGGACACGCAACCAGGCCGAGGCCGAGCTGATCGAGGGCATGCTGCTGGCGGAGGGGATCCCCAGCCTGATGCGCCGCCCGGCGGGGTTCGACGTGCCCGACTTCATGGCGGCCGGCCCGCGCGAGCTGCTCGTCGCGAGCTCCGGGCTCGAGGCGGCGCGCGATGTGCTGCTGCAGAATGACATCGCCCCGGGCGCGGCGGCGCGCGTGAGCTCACCCCGTGCGACGCGCGTGCTAGCGGCCCTGCTGCTCGGCGTCGCGCTGCTGGCGGTCGTGCTGTTCATGGCCACACACGTCTGGGATTGAGGCCCGGCGTCAGGGAGCGGCCAGCCGCGCGAGATGCGCGCGCCAGACGCCCTGGCTGTCCACCAGTGAGCGGCCGGCAAAGGCCTGCTCCAGCGCTCGCGCGGGCGCTCCGGTCGGGTGCGTGAACGCCAGGTTGATCGCCGCGTTGGCGCCGCGCTCGCGTTCGAGCAGGTCGAAAACGGTGCCGCCGAGCAGCGCGGCGTCACGCAGCTGTGGTGGAAACCGCGGCGTGGGATCGTCGCGCAGCCGGCGGGCGATCGCGGGACGCGCGAACACGTTCTGGCCGGAGAAGTGAGCGGCCGCGCCCCAGATCAGCCACGCCCAGCGTGCGTGGCGGGGGCGGAGCGGTGGCGGCAGGCTGCGGTTGTTGGCGGCGATCACAAGCTGCGCGTAGAGCGCCGCGGGCGTCATCATCAGCATGTCGCGTGAGTCGGGCACCGCCGAGGCGCGGTGCTCCAGTGCCGCCGGGGCGAGCATGTGCAGCGTGCGCCCTGCGCACCAGCCGGCGAGATAGCGGCGCGCCGGCCGCCGGCTCGCCAGCCAGGCAAGTGGCAGCGCCGGCGCGCCCAGGCACAGGGCGAACGTGCTCGCGTGCATCACCACGGTTACCTCCTCGGGCACCTGCGGGAAGATCCGCGCGAGCGACTCCCGCGTCGTCTCGAGCAACTCGAGCACGGCCGCGGTGCCGCGCTCGTCGGAGTCCTCGTGGCGCGCCTCAAAGTGAGGCGAGTTCGACTCGGTCCAGGGCACGTCCTTGCTCCGCTCGATCCGGCGCTCGCCAGCCCCCAGGACGCGGGCTGTCCGGCTCTGACTGCTTAGGCGAAGACCGCTTGGCGGGAGCCGAGCGCGATCGACTCGATCTCCTCCGCGGCGCGCTCGAACTCCTCATCGGCGAGCACCGGGGTGCCCTCGAACGGAAGATCGCGCGAAAGCTCGAGCCACGAGCGACAGCCGGCATACTCGTCCTTGACCTTAACGGTGACAGGGCGCGGGATGCGGTAGGTGCGAAGCAGCAGCACGTGCAGCGGGTGGCGGCGCTTCCACTCCAGTCGCTTCTCGGCGTAGTCGGAGGTCCAGACGTAGAAGGGAGACAGCGCGTCGACGATGCGCGGATCGGTCACCGTGTACTGCGCGGCGACCTCGGCCCACGCGCGGATGCGCACGCGGTCAGGAGGCAGCAGTGCCAGTCCGTTGCGCGCGTGCGCCAGCACCGGCTCGCCGTCGGCCCAGACGCCCTCCTCGAGCGCGCGACGCAACTCGGGACGGTGGGACTCGCGGACCAGGTCGGTGCGCTGATGGTCGAAAGTCGGATAGAGGAAGAAGCGCTCGTGCTCGACCTCGAAGCGCTTGTTGGGCTCGCGGATGCCGCCCTTGCGCAGGGTCACGAGCTGCTCACCCTCGGCGAGCGCTCGTACGGTCACAGCCCATTCTTTGAATGCAATCGGCATTGAAGAAACCTTCGTCAGGAGTTACATCTGCCACCGCCGCGTCGCGTCAGAGCGGAGCCGGCGACCTATAAAGGATACGCAACACTCGCGAAATCTCCAAATTTCCCTGCAATATTCGGTACTTCTCACCCGCCTCCGCGGCGCTCGCGAAGCATTCTCGGCGACCTGGGGCGAGCTTTGCGGCGCCGGCGCGCGTTCAGTCGGGCGGCGGATCCGGTTGCCGCGCCGCCGGCTGCAGGGCGCCGAAGATGTTCCCCTCGGTGTCCTTGAAGTAGGCATGCAGCCCGATGCCGGGGATCGCCTGGCGGTCGCGGACCCGCTGGCCGCCGGCACTCAGAACGCGCCGCTCGGTGGCGCCGAGATCCTCAACGGAGACCGTGCAGACGTAGCCGCCGACGCCTTTGCCGGCGAGCGGCTCGCCGCGCGCCATGATCGCGCCGTCGATGCCCGGCGTACCCTCGCCCGTGCTCAGGAGCCGGTAGTCGACGGGGCTCTTCCATCGCGTGATCGTCCAGCCGAACACGTCGGCGTAGAAGCGCTCCGCGCGGTCCGGGTCCTCGGCGTGGATCTCGAAGTGGACGACGCGGTTCATGGCCTGGCGCCGAGGCTAGCAGCGGATCAGGGCGGCCGTCTTGCGCAGCTATGCGAGACGCAGGCCGGTGCGCTGCTCGACCGCGGCGACCAGGGCCGCGAAGTCATCGTCGCCGTGCCCTGCGCGTTCGGCCGCGCGCATGTCGGCAAGCACGCGCTGCGCGCTCTCGAACGGCACTGTCGCGGCGTCGAGGCACAGCTCGACGTCCTTGATCATGTGGGCGAGGCGAAACAGCGGCGTGAAGTCGTGTTTGCGCATCGGCTCCTGTTTGAGCGCCAGCATCTTCGAGCCGGCGGCGCCGCCGTCCATCACGGCGACCAGGGAGTCGAGGTCCACGCCGGCGGCCTTGCCGGCGATCAGGGCCTCGGCGACCGTTGCTACGTTGGCTGCCGCGACGGAGTTGTTGATCACCTTGATCGCCTGGCCGGCCCCGAGCGGGCCGACGTGCAGGACCGTCGTGCCCATCGCATCGAACGCCGGGCGCGCCTGCTCGAGGTCGGCGGCTTCGCCGCCCACCATGATCAACAGCGTGCCGTCGCGCGCTCCCGGCAGCGAACCGGTGACAGGGGCGTCGAGCAGCCGCAGCCCGCGGGCGGCGAGCTCGGCGCCGATCTCCACCGCCGCTGCCTGGCCGATCGTCGAGCAGTCGATGCAGAGCAGGCCGGGCGCGGCGCCCTCGGCCGCGCCGTCGGGGCCGAGCAACAGCTCACGGACCTGCGGGCCGTCGACGACCATCGTGAACAGGATGTCGACCGCTGCGGCAAGCGTTGCGGGCGACTGTGCGACCTGCCCGCCGTGCTCGGCTGCCCAGTCGCGGGCGGTCTGCGTCGTGCGGTTGTAAACCGTCACCCCGAAGCCCGCGCGGCGGAGGTTCGCAGCCATGCGCGAGCCCATGATCCCGAGCCCGATGAAGCCGATGCGGGTGGCCGGCACGCGGCGCACCTTAGCGGCTGTGCGTGGCAGGCGGGCCTGCTCGGAACCTGCCACCGCTTACGGCGGCGTACGGCGGCGTCCTCGCCAGCCGCAACCAGCCGGCGTTGCCGACCTGCGTCTCGGCCAGGCCGGCGTGAAGGCGCTCAGCGCTTCGCGCTCAACGTTGCGAGAAGACCCGCTACGCGGCGAGCGCTGGTACTTCGCAGTCCTCGGTCTCGGCGAGGTGCTGGTGCGACGGGCAGTAGCCGTTCGCGGGCAGCGGCGCGCGAAGGCAGGCGGTCCCCTTGCGCGTAACCGCGCGACACTGAAGCGGGTTGCCCTGCGGGTCGACGCCGTTGCGCGGGAGGGCGGCCACGAACTCGTCGGCCAGCGCCATGTAGCGGTCGACGACGCCGTAGACCTGCTCCTGCCGGCAGACGGGGAAGTAGCAGCGGATGTCGCTGAACAGTGTGCGGGCCGGCCGCGCGAAGTAGTGGCGGTCGGTGGCGAGTCGCTCGACCGACGCCTCACAGGCTCGCAGCAGGGCCAGCCGGACTTCGAAGGTGCTGCGCGCGCCGTTGCCTCGATCCACCAGCGGCGAGAGCTCCCTGTAGATGCCGCGACTGAATTGATACATCGCCCGCCCGTTTCTCTCGGTTACAAGAGCACCAGACACAACTCGGTCTGAGTGTCAACGAGGGCCAGTATGGACCCGGCGTGTGAAGCCCAATCGAGCGGTGATGTTATGCGCGGCTTAAGCGCGCGCCGCGTCAACTCGCCCCGAACGCGCGGATCTTGCGGGTCCGGGGCCGGAGCGCCGGGCCGTCATTCCCAGCGCTCGAAGCTGACGGCTCCATCGGGCGAGACGATCGTGTGCGTCGCGTCGAGCTCGGTATCGGTCCGCGGGTGATCGTCACGCAAGTGGGCGCCCCGGCTCTCCTCGCGCGCCAATGCACAGGCTCCGATCAGCCGGGCCAACGGATAGGGATCCTCGAGCAGGAGCTCGAGACCGTCCCGCGTGCGGCGCAGTCCAGCGTGCTCCCAAAGCGCAGTGCGGGTCGCCTGCGTGACCTCGCCGACGAGCTCGACGCAGTTCGGCGTGAGCCCCCTCGCGGCGGCGGGCTCCTCGAGCGCCGCTCGCGCGGCGCGCGCGCCGAAAACGAAACACTCGCTCAGCGAGTTGGAGGCGAGCCGGTTCGCGCCGTGCAGGCCGGTGCAGGCCGACTCGCCCACCGCATACAGCCCCGCCAATCTCGAGCGGGCGTGCAAGTCGGTCGTGATTCCGCCCATCATGAAGTGGGCCGCCGGCGCCACCGGGATCAGCTGCGTCGTCACGTCGATCCCGGCCTCGGCGAGCGTATCGACCACGTTCGGGAACAGCGTCGGATCGACTTCGCGCATATCGAGCGAGACCGCCTTGGCGCCCGTGCGTTCGAGCAGGTCGTGGATAGCCGCCGACACCTCGTCCCGCGGCGCCAGCTCATCGACGAAGCGCTCGCCGTCCGCGTCCAGCAGGCGCGCGCCTTCGCCGCGGATCGCCTCTGTCACGAGGTACCCCTCGCGCCCGGCCACGCCGATCACGGCGGTCGGATGGAACTGCAGGAACTCCAGGTCGGCGAGCTGCGCGCCCGCGTGGTATGCGAGCGCCATCCCGCTGCCGAGCGACCCCGGCGGGTTGGTCGTCCGCGCCCAGAGCGCTGCTGCGCCGCCTGCGCAGACCACGACCGCCCGCGCGCGCACCGCCCGCCCGTCCCCGCAGGCGAGGCCGATGCACCGCCCGTCGGCGAGCAGCAGGGTGTCGGCGCGCGCATGCTCGAGAACTTCGATCAGCGGCTCCTGTGCAGCCAGCGCCGACAGCTGGCGCACGACGCGGCGCCCGGTCGCGCTTCCGCCGGAGTGCACGACGCGGCGCAGCGAGTGCCCGCCCTCCAGGCTGAGCGAGAGCGTCCCTGCGCGGTCGGTGTCGAAATTGACGCCGAGGCGCTCGAGGTCATGCACGCGCTCCGGGGCCTCGGCGCAGAGCACGGCGGCGGCCGAGGGGCGAACCAGTCCCCGCCCGGCGCGCTCGGTGTCCAGCTCGTGGAGCTCAGCGTTGTCGTCGGGCCCGATCGCCGCGGCGAGGCCACCCTGTGCCCAGTAGCTCGCCGTCTGGGCCAGCGTCGTCGCCGAGACCAGCGCGACGCTGGCGCCGGCCGCTGCCGCGCACAACGCCACGTACAGCCCAGCCGCTCCGGCGCCGACGACGGCGAGCTCGGCCTCGATCTGGGAGGCGTCTGCCATTCGGGGGTACCGTACAGCGATGGCGGCCTGCGTCTTCTTCAGCCATCCGGCCTCCGCCGAGCACGACACCGGGTCGCACCCCGAGCGCCGCGAGCGGATCTTCGCAATCGAGCGCCATCTCGAGCTGACGGGATGGTTCGGCTTCGAGCGCCGCGAGGCCCCGCGGGTGGATCGCGAGCTGCTCGAGAGCTGCCACGACGCGGGCTACGTGGCGGCGCTGCAGCGGCTGTGCGCGGCCGGCGGCGGGCAGATCGACGACGACACGCTGGTCAGCCAGGGATCCTGGGAGGCGGCGATGCGGGCCGTCGGCGGCGCCGTCGCGGTGGTGGACGTGCTGCTGTCGGGCGAGGCGATTGCGGCGTTCTCAGCCGGCCGTCCGCCCGGCCATCACGCGCTGCGCGCGCGTGCGGGCGGCTTCTGCCTGTTCAACAACGTTGCGGTCGCAGCGATCCATGCGCTCAGCGCGCACGCGCTCGAGCGCGTGTTGATCTTCGACTGGGATGTCCACCACGGCAACGGCACCAACGATCTCTTCCACTCGACCCCGGAGGTGCTCTACATCTCGATCCACGAGTCGCCGCTGTACCCCGGCAGCGGCCCGGCGAGCGACCGCGGCGCCGGCGCGGGCGAGGGGTTCACGCTGAACCTGCCGGTGGCGGCGTTCTCCGGCGACGACGTCTTCTGCGAGCTGGTGCACTCGCGCGTAATCCCACTCGCGCGCGATTACCGTCCCCAGCTGATCTTGATCTCGGCCGGCTACGACGCCCACGCCGAGGATCCCCTCGCCGACTGCCTCGTGAGCGAGGCCGGATACGCCACGATGACGACCGCGATGCGGCGGCTCGGGGAGGAGCTCGAGGTGCCGGTCGGCGTCGTGCTCGAAGGCGGCTACGAGCTCGGTGCGCTCGCCCGCTCGGTCAGCGCGACACTGCAGGCGCTCAGCTCGGGCGACCGCTAGCGCCCACCGCTCGAGCGCGCCGGCGCGGTAGCTCAGGAGGAGATCAGCGTCGCCGCTGCGTAGCCGATGCCGACCAGTGCGAGCAGCCCGATCAGCACCGCGGCGGCGGCCGTCGAGCGCCAGTGCGGCGTCGCGGCGACCTGTGTGAGCCGGCCGCTGCCGCACGCAAGGCACCAGCGCTGGCGATCGGCCAGTTCGCTGCCGCAGACCTCGCACCGGCGTACCGGCGCTTCGCTCACTCCAACTCGCCGGTGGCGGGTGGTGCGCCGGTGGTGGGTGGCGCGCCGGCGGGTTCGCCGGCGGTGGGCGGCGCGTCGGTGGTGGGTGGCGCGCCGGCGGCGGGTGGCGCGTCGGTGGTGGGCGGCGCGTCGGTGGTCGGGCGGCCGCAGGACGGACAGTAGTTCGCGGCGCTGTCGTGGATCGTCGAGCACTGAGGGCAGCTGGCGATGCCAGGCTCGTGCAGCACCGCGAGCTCCTCGTGCAGGTCGAGCGCCCGCTGAAGCGTCGCGAGCTCGTCGTCGAGGGTGCTGATCGCGGCGAGCTTCTCGGCGAGCAGATCGTCGCGGGGCTCCCCGAGGCGATGGGATTCGAAGGCGAAGCCACCGAGGTCGTGTAGCGCCAACTCGCGCCGGCGGCGCAGGAAGCGCACGCGCCGGCGGATCACCGCGCGCTGTAGGAAGCCCGCCGCTCCGAGTGCTACGGCCGCCGTTTCGGAACCCTCAACAGCGTCGGCCTGCGCCGATCCGATCTCCGCCACGTCGCCGATGCTAGTGGACCTTCGCGAAACGGTCCACCAACGTTCCGGGAAGGGTCGCTGGCTCCTAGGTCTCCGGGGCGGTCGCGAGGAGCGAGCGCCAGGCGGCCGCGACACGCGCCGCCATCCGCTCCGAGGAGAACTCTGCGGCCCGCGCGCGCCCGGCCACACGCGGGTCTGGATCCGCCAGCACCGGGGCGAGCGCCGCTGCCCAAAGGTCGCGGTCGTAGGGGGCGCAGAGGGTGCCTGCGATACCGGCGAGCGCCTCGGCGTGCACGCCGACCGGCGTCGCGAGCACCGGTACGTCGCAGGCGAGCGCTTCCAGCACTGCGAGGCCGAAGCCCTCGGCATCGGAGGGGACGAGCACGGCGTTGGCGGCGTTGATCGCGAGCGTCACGTGGTCGGGCGCGGTCGATCCGAGCGTCATCAGGCGCACCCCGGCGGCCAGCTCGTGGGCGCGGTCGAAGCGCTTGGACGCCCGCTGGGGGTCAAACGGGAACAGCAGGCACGGTGTGTCGCGGTCCAGGCCGAGCGCCATCCGCGCAGCCTCACGCGGAATCGGGCGAAAGCGCTCGAGTGCGACGCCACAGGGCAGGACCAGCGGCTCCGGAGTGAATGGGCCCAGTTCCTGCGCCAGCGACCGCGAGACGGTTGCGATGAGATCCATGTGCCGGAGCGCGGCGATCGTCAGCCGCCGCGAGCGCCGGTGGCGCACGTCGGTGCCGTGCAGCGTGACCGCGTGGCGCGGGCCGCGCAGCGCGAGCGCCGGCCACGCGGTCAGGCCGAAGTGGGCGTGGACGATGTCCAGCCGCGCGGCGTCGAAGCGGCGCCGCAGCGCCGCGGCCGCGAGGGGGTAGGAGAGCGCGCCCGGCAGGAACTCGAACAGCTCGACCTCGACGTCGCCGATGTGCCCCAGCGCGGCGACCTGGTCGCGGACGAACACACCCCGCGCCGGGTTTTCGCGCGAGGCCGCCATGTTCGACACCACCAGCGCACGCACGGACGCACGATAGCGGGAGACCATCTGGGATCATGGCTGCGGTGTCCACGCCGCCGCCTGCGCCCAACGAGCGTCCGATCGCCGTGTTCGACTCGGGCGTCGGCGGGCTCACGGTGCTGCAGGAGCTGCTGGTCGAGCTCCCGCACGAGGACTTCCTGTACCTCGGCGACACCGCGCGCTTTCCCTACGGCGAGCGCAGCGCGGGAGAGCTGGAGCAGTTCGCGCTCGAAATCGGCGAGCTGCTGCTGGCGCGCCGCGCGAAGCTGCTCGTCGTCGCCTGCAACGCCGCCAGCGCGGCGGCGCTCGGAGCACTGCGCGAGCGGATGCTTTCGACGACCCTCGGCGTTGACGTCGCCGGCGTGATCGAGCCCGAGTCGCGACAGGCCGCGAGCGCGAGCGAGAACCGCAGGATCGGGCTGCTGGCGACCACCGCCACCGTCCGCAGCGGGGCCTATGCGCGAGCGCTCGCGGCGCAGGCGCCCGACGCCGAGCTCATCAGCGTTGCCTGCCCGGACCTCGCGCCGATCATCCAGCAGGGCTTCCCGTTCGACCATCGCGTGGTCGAGACGGTGCGCGGCTACTGCGCGCCGCTGCGCGACGCCGGCGTCGACACCGTGATCCTCGGTTGCACCCACTATCCGCTGATCGCCCCGATGCTCCAGCGCATGCTCGGGCCGGGCGTGAAGCTGATCACCTCGGGCCGTGCGCTCGCGCTCTCGGTCGCGCGGTCGCTGGAGGACTCGGGGCTTGGGGCCGCGCGCCTGCAGGAGGGCGACTACCGCTTTCTGTGCACAGGCGATGTGGAAACGTTCCGGACGCTCGGCTCGCGCTTTTTGCAGATGCCGATCGAGCAGGTCGAGCACATCCAGCTGCCGCTCCAGGAGGCGGCGTGACGCGCTCCTACGACCGCGCTCCCGATCAGGCGCGCCCGGTCTCCTGCGTGGGCGACTTCGTGCCGCCGGCGAGTGGCTCCGCGCTGATCTCCGTCGGGCGCACACAGGTGATCTGCACGGCGAGCGTGGAGCCGGGGGTGCCGCGCTGGATGTCGGGCAAGGGGCGCGGCTGGGTCACGGCCGAGTACGGCATGCTGCCCGCGTCGACCGGAGCCCGCAAGCCGCGCGACACCACGCGGCTTCATCCCGACGGGCGCACGGTCGAGATCCAGCGACTGATCGGCCGCGCGTTGCGCGGCGTCGTCGACTTCGAAGCGCTCGGCGAGCGCACGGTGTATCTGGACTGTGACGTGCTGGTGGCCGACGGTGGCACACGCTGCGCCGCGATCACCGGGGCCTACGTCGCGTTCGCGCGGGCGATGAACCGGCTGCTCGCCGAGCAGCTGATCGAGCGCTCGCCGGTGTCCGGCGCCGTCGCGGCGATCTCGTGCGGGATCGTCGACGGCGTCGCGCTGCTCGACCTCGATTACAGCGAGGACTCGGTCGCCGAGGTCGATGCAAACGTGGTGATGACGGCCGACGGAGGCCTGGTCGAGGTGCAGGCCACGGCCGAGCGCACGCCGCTCTCGCGCGCACACCTCGACGATCTGCTGGCGCTCGCTGCGCGGGGGATCGCCGAGCTTCACGCGGTCCAGGCGGCCGCGATCGAGCTCTAGTGCGCGACTTGGAGGTGCACGATGATCCTGGCTACGCGAAATCCCCACAAGCTGCTCGAGTTCCGCCGCGTGGTCGGGGAGCAGCGGTTGACCGCGCTGCCGGAGGCCGTCGAGCTGGGGCCCGAGACGGGCGAGACCTTCGCCGCGAACGCGCTTGACAAGGCGCGCACCGCAGCGGCGGCGACCGGCCTGGTGGCGATCGCGGACGACTCGGGGATCGCTGCGGCGGCGCTCGACGGGGCGCCCGGGGTGCTTTCGGCTCGCTTCGCCGGCGAGCGCGCGAGCGATCAGGAGAACCTCGAGCTGCTGATCAGCCGTGTGCCGGCGGGCAGCCGGCTGAGCTACGTTTGCGCGCTCGCCTACGTCGACCCGCAGACCGGCGAGGAGCGTCTTTTCGAGGGGCGCTGCGAAGGGCGCATGGCCGCGGCGCCGCGCGGCAGCGGCGGCTTCGGCTACGACCCGGTGTTCGTGCCCGACGCGGCAGACGGGCGCACGATGGCCGAGCTCGAGCCGGCCCAGAAGGACGCGATCAGCCACCGCGGAGCGGCGATCCGGGCGCTCGCGGCGTGGCTGGCAGCCGGGCGGCCATGACGGTCGGCGCGCCGACGCACGCGGACACTGTGCCGCGATGAGCGCCGAACACCCCGGCGCGCCCAGCCAACCGGCGGCCGCGAGCTCCGAGCAGTCCAGTGCGCCGAAGCAGCGGGCGGCGGCGCTCTCGGTCGCCTCCAACGC
Source organism: Solirubrobacterales bacterium (assembly GCA_003157595.1). Lineage (GTDB taxonomy): Bacteria > Actinomycetota > Thermoleophilia > Solirubrobacterales > Solirubrobacteraceae > Palsa-513. The sequence continues at coordinate 8,915 of PMKB01000215.1, read as the reverse complement.
GACGCTGATCAGTCTGAAGGTGATTGCCGGCATCGCCACCGGGTCGGTTGCCGTGCTGACCGAGGCGGCGCACTCGGGAATGGACCTGATCGCGTCGATTGTCGCGTTCGTCTCAGTGCGCAAGTCCGACGAGCCGGCCGACGCCGGCCACCCCTACGGGCATCAGAAGCTCGAGAACATGGCTGGCGCGATCGAGGGGACGCTGATTCTCTTCGGCGCGGCGATCATCACCTACGAGGCGCTCGTGCGCCTGGTCAAGGGGGGGCACGTCCACACGATCGGCGTCGGCATCGCCGTGATCGTCGTCTCGGCCGTCGTCAACCTGTTCGTCTCGCGGGTCATCAGCCGGCGCGCAACCCAGACCGGGTCGGTCGCGCTGGCGGCCGACGCGCTCCACCTGAGCGCAGATGTTGCCTCGTCGCTGGCCGTTCTCGTCGGGCTTGTGCTGGTCGCCGTGACCCATGCCGAATGGATCGATCCCGCCGTCGCACTTGTGGTCGCCGCCGGGGTCGCCGTCGCCGGCGTGCGGATCCTGCTCACCTCGTCGCGCTCACTGGTCGATGTGGCGTTGCCGGAGGAGGAGCTGGAATGGATCCGCTCGACGATCCGCGAGCTTGGCGCCGAGCGTGGCGTCGTCGCCTTTCACAAGCTCCGCGCCCGCCGGGCCGGTACCCGCCGCTACGTCGACCTGCACTTGCAGTTCGCCGCCGGAACGACGCTCGAGGCAGCCCACGAGACGGCGCACGAGTTGACCGCCGCGATCCGCGACCGCCTCGCCGGCGCGGACATCCTCGTGCACGTCGAGCCGCGCGACCGCGTCGAGCCCGGGACCGAGCTTCTAGGACCACACGAGCCCGCGCGGCGCCCGACCCTACCGCCCGCGGCCCGCCCGTAGAACCAGTCCCGCCAGTCCCCGCTCGCACAGTCGCAAGCTGCGCTCTCGGGCCGGTTCCCTCACTCCTCGCGCAGGTAGGAGTCGCTGCCGTCGAGCCAGTCCTGGCGGGGCGGGCAGAAGACGTCGACGTCGAGCGTGCGCTCGAGCGCCAGCACGCTGTGCGGCACCCACGAGGGAATCTGCAGGACCTCGCCGGCGCTGACCTCGACGATCTCGGAGGCGTCATCGCCCAGCCAGAACCGCAGCCGGCCCTCGAGCACGTAGGTCAGCTGCTCGTTCTCGTGCGAGTGCTTCGGCACCGCCGCGCCCTCCTCGAGGTACAGCTGCGCCAGCATCATCCGCTCGCCGGTGATGACCCGCCGCGCGAGCAGCGGGGTCAGCGTCTCCCTGGGGACGTCCTCCCAGCGCAGGAGCCTGGCGCGCGCGTCGCTCATCTCAGTTCGTGGTCCGCTCGCGTGTCACTCATCGCAGCGTGTGCTCCACGCGATCCGCCGGTGGGTGGGTGTTGGCCGGCAGGGCAGCGTTCTCATAGTAGGTTCATCGCCGCAGCGATCCCGACCACCAGCGCGACGGCGGGGTAGCCGCGGTAGTGCTCGAGCAGCATCGCGGCCGCCGTGATCAGACACGCTATGACCGTCAGCAGCCAGGCGAGGCGCGAGAGCGACACGGGTGTATCTTGGCGGGTCGCCAGGCGGCGCGCGGCGTGGCGCTCGCCCGGCTTCGCAACCATGAACCGCCACGAGCTGATCGATCGCGTCGCGCTGGCGGCGGAGTTGCCGCGACCGGCGGCGGCACGGGCCGTCGATGCGGCGCTCGAGGCGATCGAGGACTCGCTGCGCCGCGGCGAGCAGGTGCAGCTGACCGGCTTCGGCCGCTTCCACGTCGCCCGCTACACCGGCCGCCGCGGGGTCAACCCGCGGACGGGCGAGCGGATCGAGGTGGCGAGCACGGCCGTGGCGCGTTTCACGCCGGGACTGCGGCTGAAGCGGGCCGTGCGGTGAGCGCACCGTTTGCCCAGCGGCTCAGCGATGCCGTTGCCGGGCGCCGCTCTCAGGTCGTGCTCGGGCTGGACCCCGACCCGGCGCAGCTGTGGCCGGCGGCCGCCGCTGCCGCTGCCGGGCCCGGGAGTCCGGCGCAGCGCGCGGCTCGGGCGGTGGTCGAGCACTGCCGGCTGCTGATCGAGGCGGCGGGGCCCGCCTGCGTCGCGGTCAAGCCGCAGCTCGCCTGCTTCGAGCGGCTCGGAGCACCCGGCTGGGCGGCGCTCGCGGAGGTGATCGGGCTCGCTCATTCCGGCGGCCTGCTCGTGATCGCCGACGCCAAGCGCGGCGACTTTCCGCCGACCGCGGCGGCCTATGCGCAGGCGCTGGCCGGCACGACGCCGACGCTCGCCGGCGAGGTGCCCGGGCTCGGCGCCGACGCGTTCACGGCGAACCCGCTGCTTGGAGCCGATGCGCTCGCGCCCTTCGTCGCGAGCGGTGCCGGCCTGTTCGTGCTGGTGCGAACGTCGAACCCCGGTGCCGCCGACGTTCAGGATCTCGAGCTCGCGGGCGGCGAGCGGGTCTGGGAGCGGCTCGCGCGGCTCGTGCACGAACTGGGGGAGGTGCGGCCGTGCGGCCTGAGCGACATCGGCGCCGTGATGGGCGCGACATCGCCGCAGCATCTGCCACGGGCGCGCGAGCTGATGCCGCACGCGATCTTCCTGCTGCCGGGCGTCGGCGCCCAGGGCGGGCGCGTCGAGGACCTCGCGCCCGCTTTCGCGCCGGGGCGCGCCGGTGGGCTCGTCACGGCCTCGCGTTCGATCGCCGCCGCGCACGAGTCAAGCGGCGGAGATCCCGGCGAGGCGGCGCACGCCGAGGCCCAGCGCCTGCGCGAGATCGCCTGGACGCTCGCCGGTTAGCGCGGTCGGTCCAGGCCGGCGGCGGACCGACGCGTCACCGGCCATCGGCGGTCGGGCCGTGCAGTCCGACCGCCGGCTCCCGCAGAAGCAGCCGTCTGGTTTCCCGCCGCTAGCCGATCGCCGTTCGCGCGCGCTTGAGCAGCAGAGCGGCTAGGCGTCGCTCCAATGATGCCGACGGTGGGGCGAGCGTCGTCTGAACGTTCAGCGTGACCTCGGCCTGTCCGTAGGCGAACCCGACCACATCGTCATACACGGCCACCGCCACCGTGGTCGTCCCCTGCTTGACGTGGACGACGATCGCAAACCTCAGTCCAAACGATTTGCCGACACCGGACACGACCGATGGAACCCGTGCGACGGTGGTGTTCACCTTGTCGGTCTTCGGGAACTCGCCGCGCAACTCGCCGCCGAGCAGGCTGCGCAGGCAGGTCAGTGCGCGCGGACGCTCGAACGCCGCAAAGTCCTCGGCAACCAGCGCCAACGACGGGAGGATCTCTGTGGCGGAGCTCACGGTGATCGAGTCGCCGGCACTGACGAAGGTCGGCGACTGGGTGCTTGCGAACGCCTTGCTCTCCGGCACCCCCCCGGCGCAAGCGGTCAGCTGGGCGCCGCTGCCGTTGTCTTGCGGGCTGGACGGATTGCTCTGCTGCTTGAGCGTGGGCAGATCGCTGTGACGCAGGCTGATCGCGGTCGCTACCGCCACCGCATTGGCGCGCGTGGTCGTGCGGTAGGCGGCGAGCGCGACAGGCGTACCGACCGCGAGGACCGCCAATCCGACCGCGCAACCGAGCCGAAACCGGTCGCTCATCGAGCGACCCGGCCTCGGCAGGCGTGCGGACGCGCGACGGGGGTGGGCGGCCGGTGGTTGGCTCGGGCCACGGGGAATCCGTCGGGGCCTGCGGGGGTGGAGTCGATCGAACGGCCGGCCACGGCTCCGAGAGTAGCCAATACGCCGACGCCGGCGCCTTTCGCCCGTCAGGGAACGCTGGTGGGTTCGCCACGACATCGAGGCACCGCCAACGGCTGATCGGGTGACCCCGGCGCGACCGGCGTTCACGCGCGACGAAGTCGACCGAGTGCTCAGCGACCTCTGGCCCCGGCGCGCCGCTGCGGCTTCATGGCGCTGTGCGCGAGCCGCGCAGGAAGTGCGCGATTGCGTCGGCGAGGAGCTCGTTGACCTGCTCTGGCGCGATCATGGCGCCGGAGACCAGCGCCGCGATCCCCTGGATCGTGGCGAACAGGACGAGGCCGACGCGCTCGGGCTGGCCCGGTTCGAGGACGCCCTCGGACTGGCCCTGCTCGATCAGCTCGAACAGCACCGAGAAGGCGCGCTCGGAAGCCTCATACACAGCCCCGGGGGCGTCGCGGTGCTTGCCCGCGAACATCAGCTCCAGCAGCGCTGTGTCCTGGGTCGCAAACCGGATGTAGGCGGCTGCGGCTGCGCGAAGCCGTGTCTCGAAGTCCTCGCCCACGCGCTCGACCGCGCCGCGCAGCTCGGCGCCGAGGCGCGCGAACCCGGCCTCGGCGAGGGCGTCGAGGAGCGCCTGGCGGTCGGCGAAATGCCGGCGCGGCGCGCCATGGCTGACGCCGACCGCGCGCGCGAGCTCACGCAGCGACAGCTCCTGGACGCCGCGCTCGCGGACGGTGCGCTCGGCCTGCGCGAGCAACTCAGTACGCAGGTTGCCGTGGTGGTAGGGGCGCTCAGGCATCGGCCGGAACCCCGGCGCGCAAAGTTGTCGTTGACATCATTGTTGCCATAGTCTACATTGTTGTCCATGACTACTTCAAGCAGCGCACCAAATATTCCTGACATGACCGGCGCCAACGTGATCATCACCGGCGCCAACAGCGGCATCGGGCGCGCTGCCGCCCGCGCGTTCGCGGCCGCCGGGGCCAGCGTCGTGCTCGCCGTGCGCGACAGCGCCAAGGGCGAGGCGGCGGCCGCCACGATGCCCGGGCGGACCGAGGTCCGCCGGCTCGACCTCGCAGATCTCTCCTCGGTGCGCGAGTTCGCCGCCGCATGGCACGGCCAACTCGCCCTGCTGATCAACAACGCCGGCGTGATGGTGCCGCCGCTGACCCGCACCGCCGACGGCTTCGAGCTGCAGTTCGCCACCAACCACCTGGGCCACTTTGCGCTGACCAACCTGCTGCTCGAGCATGTCAGCGGGCGCGTGGTGACCGTGTCCTCGGCCGCCCACCGCTACGGCCGCATCGACTTCGACGACCTCAACTGGGAGCGCAAGCCCTACAAGGCTTGGCGCGCCTACGGGCAGTCCAAGCTGGCCAACCTGCTGTTCACCGCGGAGCTGCAGCGGCGCCTGACCGCCGTTGGTTCGGACGTGCTCGCGACCGCCGCCCACCCCGGCTACGCCTCGACCAACCTGCAATTCCACAGCGGGCGCCGCATCTCCGACCTGCTCGGAGCGATCGGCAACCGCCTGCTGGCCCAGAGCGAGGAGGGCGGCGCGCTACCGACGATCTATGCCGCCGTCGCCGACATCCCCGGCAACAGCTTCGCCGGACCCGGCGGCTTCATGGAACAGCGCGGCGCGCCCAAGCTCGTCGGGCGGGCCGCTGCCGCCGCCGACATGGACACCGCGCGGCGCCTGTGGGACGTCTCGGAAGAGCTGACCGGCGTGCGCTTCCCGCTCCTGGAGCCCGCCGTCGCGTAGGCGCTCGGCGCGCCCGGCGTGACGCGCAGCGAGTCACGCGGGTCCGCCGCCCGCGAGCTCAGTCGACCATGCGGTGCTGGGCGGCCCAGCGGGCGAGCTGATGGCGGTTGGTGAGGTGCAGCTTGCGCAGGACCCCGGAGACGTGTGTCTCGACGGTGCGCGCCGAGATTCCGAGCGTCGCCGCGATCTCCTTGTAGAGGTAGCCGCGGGCGATCTGCTCGAGGATCTCCTGCTCGCGGGGTGTGAGCCGGTCGAGGTCGGGGTCGCTCGGCTCGGGCGGCGCGCCGCTGAAGGCGTCCAGTACGAAGCCGGCGAGGCGCTGGCTGAGGACAACCTCGCCTCGTGCGACGCGCCGGATCGCGTCGGCGAGCTCGTCAGCCGAGATCGTCTTCGTCACGTAACCGGCCGCGCCGGCGCGGACGAGCTCGATCACATCCTCGGGTGCGTCCGAGACCGACAGCGCGAGCACTCGAGCAGGCCGGCCTGCCGCCTTCATGCCCTGGATGACGGCCAGACCGCCGCCGTCGGGCATGTGCACGTCCAGCAGCACGACGTCGGGCCCGGTGGCGGCAATCATCGCGATCGCCTCGGCGACCGTGCCGGCCTCGCCGATGATCTCCACGCTCCCCTCGAGCTCGGCTCGAACGCCGGCGCGCAGCAGGGCGTGGTCGTCGACGATCACGACGCGTGGGCGCTCGGCGTTCAAGGACGACCCACCCGCAACCTGATCTCGCAGCCTTCGCCGGGAGCGCTGTGCACCTCCGCGACACCGCCGTGACGCTCGACGCGGCCGATGATCGACTCCCGCACCCCGCGGCGCTCGGGTGCGATCGCCTGCGGATCGAACCCGGGACCGCGATCGTGGACGAAGACCTCGATCTGGCCGGGGGTGATCTTGGCGAACAGCGAGACCGGTGATCCGCGAGCGTGGCGCGCGGCGTTCGAGAGCGCCTCGCGTGCCGCGCCCAGCAGCGCGGTTGCGCGCGGGTCGATCGGTGCCTCGCCGACGATCACGAGCTCGACGCGCGCACCGTGGAGGTCCTCGGCCTCGGCGACCAACGCGCGCAGCGCGCCCGCCAGCGAGTCCTCGGCGGCGCTCGCCGCGGGCTCGCCCAGCAGCCACTCGCGCAGCTCGCGCTCCTGACGGCGGGCCAGTGCGCTGACCGCCGTCGGATCGTCGGCGCGCCGCTGGATCAGCGCGAGCGTCTGCAGCACCGAGTCGTGCAGGTGGTCGGCGAGCTCCGAGCGCTCCTGCGCCCGCACGCGATCGGTGCTCTCGGCGCGTAGCGCACGCGAGGTCCGAAGCCAGCGCGGCCCGATCACCAGCGCCAGCACCGCCAGCGCGGCGCAGGTGGCGGCGATCGTGCTGCCGGCCTGATCGAACAGGCCGGCACGGCTGAGCACCCAGACGACGCCGGCCAGCGACAGCAGCAGCCCGAGATCGGTTCGCGCCGCGCGCGCGTCAAGCAGCGCCTGACTGGCGTCGGCGCCGCGGAGCGCGCCGGCCGCACTCCAGAACAGGGCCAGCCCGGAGCCGACCAGCAGCACCGCCCACGGCAGTTCCGGTCCGCCGAGCAACAGGCCGCTCGCGCGCGCCGCAAGCACCACCGCCAGGCCGAGGAAGCCCGTGCCGGTGGCGCGGAGGGGGTCGATCCGGACCGGCGCTCCGGGCGGGGCGCTGAGCGCCAGGCCGAGCGCCGCCAGCGCGTAGGCGGCGACGCCGGCCCCGGCGAGCGGCGCGCTCGCCACAACGACCAGGCGGATCGCCCAGGCTGGCATGCCCGGGCGATCCAGCGCACTCGCGACCCCGGCATACCAGCCCTCCTGCGCCGGATCGTCCAGCGCCGCGGGGGAGAGCCCGAGGGCCATGGCTCCGGTCAGCGCCGCCAGCGCGGCGGCGCCGCCGTCGAGCGGGAGCGTGGGGCCGCCGAGGCCGCTGAGCACCGCGGCGCCGCCGGCGAGCGCGACGAGCGCGAAGAGGGGGAGCGCGATCGTGAGGTTGGACGGGCGGAATCCCGCGGCAATTCCCGTCAGCAGGCCCGAGGCGATCGCTCTCCCGTCGAGAGCTGCGTCGAGCGCGGCCATGAGCGCCGCAAGCGACCAGAGATAGTCCATGGTGGTCGCGACGTTTGCAAGGACGAGGGGCGCGCAAACGAGGGAGAAGAAGACGGCCAGGGGGTTCCTTGCGACCCTGGAAGCGATGCGGAACCAGAAGGCGACGAGGATAAACGCGGCCAGGAGCGTCCCGGCGTTGGAGGCGGCGTACCCTCCGAGCCCCACGAGGGGGGCGCAGGCGATCTCATGAAGGGGGTATCCAGGGAACCGGGAAACGACGTAGTGCCCGCTCGTCCAGAGCGTGGCCGCTGCCCTCGCCACGAGCCAGGCGTCGGGGTCCGCGCCGTATCCTTCGGCGAGAAAGGGGACCCCCGCGCAGGCGGTGATCGCCAGGCCGCAGAGGAGCCATCGCCTGCGCAGCGGCTTCAGACGAGCTTCGCCTTCAGGTACTCGGAGTTGAGCCGGGCGATGTGGGTGACGGAGATATTCTTCGGGCATTCGGCCTCGCAGGCGTACGTGTTGGAGCACGAGCCGAACCCCTCGGCGTCCATCTGGGCGACCATCGCTTCCACGCGCTGCTGCCGTTCGGCGTGCCCCTGAGGAAGGAGCGCGAGCTGTGAGACCTTGGCGGCGACGAAGAGCATCGCCGACCCGTTCTTGCAGGCGGCGACGCAGGCGCCGCACCCGATGCACGCCGCGGCGTCCATTGCCAGGTCGGCCTTCTCCTTCGCGATCGGAATGGCGTTGGCCTCGACCGCGCTGCCCGTCGAGACGGAGATGTAGCCGCCCGCCGCTATGATCCGGTCGAAAGCGCTGCGGTCCACGATCAGGTCCTTGACCACCGGGAACGCCCGCGCGCGCCAGGGCTCCAGGTACAGGGTGTCGCCATCCTGGAACTGGCGCATGTGGAGCTGGCAGACGGTAGTGCCGCGCTGCGGACCGTGAGCCATGCCGTTGATCATGAACCCGCACATGCCGCAGATGCCTTCGCGGCAATCGTGGTCGAAAGCGATGGGCTCCTTGCCCTCGCCGATCAGGCCCTCGTTCACCACGTCCAGCATCTCCAGAAACGACATGTGCTCGCTGATATCGCGGGCCTCGTAGCGCTCCATCCGGCCCCGCTCGCCCGGACCCTTCTGCCGCCATACGTGGAGAGTGAGGTTCATTTGTAGCTCCGTCGCGCGGGGTGTACGTATTCGAACGACAGCGGCTCCTTGTTGAGCCCGGGCGCGTTGCCCACGCCGCGGAATTCCCAGGCGGCGACGTAGGAATAGCGGTCGTCATCGCGCAGCGCCTCGCCGTCCGGGGTCTGGTACTCCTCCCGGAAATGACCGCCACAGGATTCGTTGCGCTCCAGGGCATCCAGGCACATCAGCTCGGCCAGCTCGAAGAA
>PMKB01000189.1 GCA_003157595.1 Solirubrobacterales bacterium | reverse complement strand
CCGCGGAGAACGTAACCGTCTCGGTCCCCCACACCACCCCCCCACCCCACAACCGACCGCCCAGCCCCGACACCGACGGCAGCCCGGTCTCAGACAGCGTCACCGCGATCGAGTACATCTCGGCCTGCGCGTCATGCTCGGTGGCGCCGGGGCCACACGTACTCGGACTGACGGAGTCGCAGTAGATACCGAAGAACAGTCCGCTTGTGTCGAGCCCGCCCAGCGACACGGCCACCTGATTGTTCGGGCGCGAGCAGGGTGTCGGGTCGGTCTCGCAGATGTCGAGGGATGCGCCATCAGCAGCAAACAGGCCAGCCTGCCAGTAGGCGGCGCCGGCGATTGTTTCGATTGCTCTGTAGTAGCTGACGGCGGTGATCGTGGTCCCAGTCGGTGCGGTGAACTGCCAGCCCGCCTCAGAGCCGGATGACACCAGCGTGCTCGATCCGACGAGATCCTCGCCGTAGAGCGATCCGCCGTCGCCGCTGCCGACCGGTCCGATCATCGGGCCGCCGCACTCGTTGCCGGACGCCATGCTGCTCGTGTTCGTGTTGACCTGCTGCCAGGCGCCGGCAGACGTCGTCGGGCTGCAGGCGTTGACGGTGTAGCTACCGGCGGCGTCCGCGGCGGTCGGCAGCGCGGCGCCGAGCGCGGCAGCAACCGCGAACGCGGCGATCGCCGCGCGCGGTCTCACGCGACGTGAACCTTGATCGGCCCCTGCAACTGTTTGTCGCCGGCGAATACCCGCAACAACACGAGAGACGGCTTCGCGGTGCGGATCACCGTGCGCGAGCTCTTAGTCGAGACGTCACGGCTCTTAGCGTGGCGGTACTCGAGCTGCACCGCGAGCCGATCGCCGCCGAGGCCGCTGACGAGCAGCGTCAGCTTGCCGGCGGCCCAGCGTGCCGTCTTGACGCTAAAGGCGGTATTGGCTCGTGGGATGTTCGCGTTCCCCTCGGCGACGATCGCCTGAAGGCCAGCAGCATCGAACGCTGCCGTCGCGTCGAGGTGTCCGTCGACGGCGGTCGACACAAGCAGGTTCTCGGCGGCGGAGTAGCTGAGACTTGGGTCGTAGCTCATCAGCGCGACGAGCACCGCCGCGGCGAACACGGCTGCTTGTGACGTTCCGTTGCCGCAACAGGTCGGCTGATCGGTCGCGGGGTTCGCCTCATCCAACCCGCAACCCGGCGCGTAGAACGTCAGGTCTGCTGTGGCCGAGAACGAGCAGATCGCGTTGTTCGGGTCCCCGGCGCCAACCGCGAGCACCCCTGGCGCGGCCGCTGGCTCCTCGATCGCACCCGGCGAGTTGCCAGCCGCGGCGACGATCGCAATGTTCTGCTTACCCGCGGAGCCGACGGCGTTTGCGAAGGCCTGCGCCTGGTCCGGGCTCGGCGGGATCGTCGACGACAAGGACAGATCGATTGCGTGAACGTGATCGGCCGAATCATTGACGCATTGATCCATTCCCAGGGTGTAGTCGTCGAACCCGAACGTCGGCTCGTGACCGGGCTCGGGAACGTCGGTCGCGCGGACCGAGACGATCTTGATCTGCGGCCACGCGCCGATCATCCCGTGACCGGCCGCCCCGGCGATCATCGCCATCGTCGTGCCGTGGCCGTCCGGATCGACGTCGTTCCCCGTCCCGCCGTCAACCGCGGTCGCCGAGATCAGCTCGGCCTGGTTGGCGGGGTTCACATCAACGCCTGTGTCGACGAGACACAACGCTCCCGCGCCGCCAGCGGGTACGGGGGCGTAGGCGAGAAACGCGGCGTCCGCGGCCTGCGCCTGAGCCGTCACGGCGGGCGTCGCCGCGCCCGCCGGTATGGCGGCCACCGCGATTGCCGCGATCGCGGTGGCGGTGATGGTGCAGAGCGGACGCATTAGTGGACGACTGCGTTTCGAGTTGACGAGAGCGCGGTTTGCCATAGGCCGGTCGCTGGTGTTTCGGCGCGGAACGAGAAGGACCGGCCGATCGTCAGCGGCGAGCTCGGGTAGGTGTAGTGGAAGTGTCCGTGTGCACCGACGCGTGTGGGTGCTCCGACGGCCTGCCACCCATCTGGTCCGCGGACTTCGATGATCACCAGTGGCCGGGGCGTGCCGAGTGGCGCGATTGCGAGTTGGCCGGTGAACACGATCCGCGCGCCGCCCGGCGTGGCGACGTGCAGCGAGAGCACGGGTGTCACTGTCTCGCGAACACTGACTGAGCTGGTCGCGGTCGCTGCCCGGGCGTTAGCGCCGGCGACGACGCGTAGCAGCCGGGAGGAGCCGCGCGGCGCGGTCAACGTCCAAGCCCCTGATCCGTCGCTCATTGTCTTTGCGAGTTCGCTGAAGTCTCCGCCGCTCGCCGGCTGGCCCCACAACGTGACCGGCACACCGGGCGCGGCGACACCCGAGGTGCTCTCGAGCGTGCCGGAAAGCTTGAGCGCCGAGTGGCTGTACAACCGCGATAGGCCACTGGTGAGCTGTTTCGTTGCCGCGTCGAGCGAAAGCGAGTACACGGGCGCAGCCGTGGAGGTGGGCGGCGAGTTCAGCAGCGCGCTGACGGTCGTGCTGTTGAGCGTGGTGATCGCCTCGTCGAGCACCGTCGAGCTGTTCTGCGCGGCGTCGGTAACGACCACCTTCAGCTCGTGCGTGCCGTCGGCCAGCGTGGTGGTATCAACCGGGACATCCACCGTCTCGGTCTGTTGGCACGGCTGTTCATAGAGAAACTCGAGGTAACCGTTCGGGTCGGTGCCGACCGACGCGCATTCCCCTTGGTTGGTGTCTGGCGTGCCCTGGTAGACCGCCTTGCCGTCGATCAGCACCGTGACCGTGTAGACGCCCGGCCCGCCGGTGTCGCTCGCGGTGAACGCGATGTCCGCTGTGCCGTGCGCGTCAGGGGAGAGCAGACTGCCGCTGAACCCGGTCGCGGCCGGCGTCGCGTTGCTGTCCAGCTCGATCTCGGCGGAGTAGATCGCGAGCTGCGCGTTGACGCCGTTCGCGCCGTCGCCAGCAGTGCAGTCCGCCGTTGAGGTGCCGGGCTGGCCCGGCCCGAGGCAGGTCGCGGCGGCGAACAAGCTCGTGCCGCCCGGGTGATCGATCGGGACCGTGCCCGTGAATGTGCCGTTGCTGCCGCACAACAGGTTGAACTGGCAGTTGACGACGACGTCGGCGGCGTCGTAGTTGTAGTTCGGCGTCAGCACGAATGCCTCGCCCTCGGGTGAGGTGAGCATCACGTCGAGTGTGCCGCCGGCGATCGTTGATCCCTGCGGGGCATTGAACTGCCACATCCAGCCGCTGCCGCGCGATTGCGGCCATTCGCTGCCGCTTGTCGCGAACATAGCGCCGCCCGCCTGGTCGCACGAGTTCGTGTCGCCACTGTAGGGGCCGGGTGAGGCGACTTGGACCGTGCTCCAGCCGTCAGTCGGTGCGCTTTGCCCGTCCGATTGCGAGCACGACACAAGCGTCCAGGTCGCTGCGCTCGCGGCCGGCGCAATGACCGACGGCGCGCCCATGGCGAGCGTCAGGCAACCCAGGAACAGGAACAGGCGCGCCCTCAGGGTAGCGTCGCCGATCGCGCGCATCAGCGAACCACCGCGTGACGCGTGGGGCTGTTCGCGGGGCGCCAGAGCGCGCCCGCCGGGGTCACCGCCCGGAAGAGAAAGCGCCGTCCGATGGTGAACTGAGAGCTCGTATAGACATACCGGAAGCGTCCGTTTGGCCCTACGTGCGTGGGTGCTCCGACCGCCTGCCACCCATCTGGTCCGCGGACTTCGATGAACACCAGTGGCCGAGGCGTGCCGCGTGGCGCGATTGCGAGCTGGCCGGTGAACACGATGCGCGCGCCGCCCGGCGTGGCGACGTGCAGCGAGAGCACGGGTGTCACTGTCTCGCGAACACTGACGGAGCTGGTCGCGCTCGCTGCCTGGGCGTTAGCGCCGGCGACGACGCGTAGCAGCCGGGAGGAGCCGAGCGGCGCGGTCAGTGTCCAGCCGCCCGTGCCGTCGGTCGCAGTGTGTGCGAGCTCGCTGAAGTCTCCACCGCTCGCCGGCCGGCCCCACAACGCGACCGGCACATCCGGCGCGGCGACGCCCGACGCGTCCTCGAGCGTGCCCGCGAGCTTGAGCCCCGAGTGGCTGTACAGGCGCTGGACACCGCCGGTCAGCCGCTTGGTGGCCGGATCGAGTGTGATCGAGTACACGGGCGCGGCCGTGGAGGTCGGTGGCGAGTTCAGCAGCGCGCTGACGGTCGTGCTGTTGAGCGTGGTGATCGCCTCGTCGAGCACCGTTGAGCTGTTGTGCGCTGCGTCGGTGACGACCACCTTGAGCTCGTGTTGGCCGTCGGCGAGTGCGGTCGTATCGACCGGGATATCCACCGTCTCGGTCTGCAGGCAGGGTTGCTGCCAGTCGAACATCAAAGCCCCGGTCGTGGCGTCGGTGGCGACCGGCGCGCATTCCCCCTGGTTGGTGTTCGGTGTCGCGCTATAGACCGTGTTCCCGTCGATCTGGACCGTGACGCTGTAGACGCCCGGCCCATTCGGGTCAGTTGCGGTGAAAGCAATGTCCGCGGTGCCGTGCGCGTCAGTCGAGAGGAGGGTGCCGCCGAAGCCGGTCGCGGCGGGTGATGAGGTGTTCGTGAGCAGGAAGTCGGCCCACCCAACCTGGATTAGCGCCCACGCGCCCTGACTGCCGCCCTCGGCGCAGTATTGGCCGGCTAGGCCGCCGCAGCCCGCGCCGATGTAGAAGTTGCCGCCGCGGTTGGCCGGCAGGGCGATCACGCCGCTGAAGTCGTTGGTGCCGTTCTCGCACGGGCTGAGCCCCCACGCGCATTGGAAGAACACGTCGCTGCCGTCGTAGGCGAACGCCGGTGTGTAGAGGACCGCCGTACCGGATGCGCTTGCGCCGTATCCGTCGGCGTAGAGGCTGACGTCGACGTTGCCGCCGGCTAGCGTCGACCCGCTCGGCGGCGTGTACTGAAGGTCCTCGCCGGTGCCCACCGCTGCGGCGGCGTCGGTGCTGAGCAGCGCATACATCGGGCTCGTTGGTGTGCAGCTGGTGCCGTTGTTTGACGCGTAGCCGGTGGAGCCGGTCGTGAAGCTCGTCCAGCCCTGGCTAGGCGCTGCCGACTGGTTGGGGTTGGCGCAGGACACCTGTATCCACTGACCGGCATAAGCCGCCGGTGCGACCGCCAGAGCAGCCAATGCGACGAGCACAGCCGCCGAGAAGGCGACGGCTTTGCCGTGGTTCAGGCCTGGCGCGTTCAGCATCCCAGCTGACCTGGTACGGCGGTCGCGCAGGGGTTCGCAGAGGGGCTCGACGGCGCGGGCGAGCTGACAGGGGCGCCCGCAGCCGTCGTTACCGACTGTGCGGGCGGGCTCGCATGCGTGGCCGCGCTTGCGCGGGCACGAGCAGCGCGTAGCGCAGCCGCGCGAGCGGAGCGCTTGCGGGCGGCGGCTTTGGCAGCTGCGCGCTGCCTCGCGCGGGCACGAGCCGCGCGTAGTGCAGCCGCGCGAGCGGAGCGCTCGCGGGCTTCGGCAGCTGCACGCTGCCTCGCGCGCGACGCCGTCAGTGTTGACGCGGTCGCGGTCTTTGCCGGCGTGTGACGTGCCGCAACCGCGGGGCGCGCGCGGTGCGGCGCGCTCGCAGCAAACACGACGACGAGCGCCGACAGGACGAGCGCCACGGCGACGATCGACGCCCGCCACCCCCACCCCACAAGGACGCGTCGCCGCGTCCGCGTCCGCGCCTGCTCGCCGAGGAGCGTCCCGACCGCCCCGGGGGAGCTCGGCGCGCCAGGCGGGGAACTTGAAGACGGCTCAGGTATGCCGAGGTCCTCCCTCGGTGCGACGAACACATCGAGCGGACTCAGCCCCGACTCTGGGTCATCGGGCCGGTCGAACAAATCGACCTGCGGCTCCTGCACCGCGGTGTCGGCGCCGCCCTCGGTACGGCGCAGCGGGATGACTCGGGCGACAAACTCGTCGCTTTCCACGGGCGCACCGTCCCGTGGCGGTGTCATCGTGCCATCCAACATGCGCGAAGCATACACACGCACCCAGGGATAAACGCAGATACTTCAGTATAGTCAGGAGCTATGGACGACGAAATCCTCACCGTCGACGAAGTCGCCGAACGCTTCAACGTCAGCGCACAAACGATCAGAGAAAGCTGGATCGCCAGCGGCAAGCTGAAAGCCGGCCGGATCGGCAGGCGATACGCCATACGCGCCAGCGACGTCGAAGCAATGCTCGACGAAGCCGTCGCGGACCGCCAAACACCCAACAAGGATCTTTTCAACGACCCCGGCGAGCGGCTCGGGCGAGCCGCAAACGCGGACACGCCCGCACACGTTTGGAGCAGCGAGGACGCCGGCGGAGAGCTCATCCACGGCACCCCCGACTGACACACTTCTACCCGCGCAAGACGTGGATCCCCCAGCATGCCACACAGCGTAGCTACCGTGCGACCCTCAAACCCAGTGAGAAACCCAACCAGTCGCATACCCCACCAAGGCCCAGACAATGCGTAATTGGCATCGCTCCCGGCAGGGCTGCGACGAGCGAAACGGCGAGCGCGCATTCCAACGCGCCAAGCGCGACTGGCTCGAAAGCGCCAGCAGCTACGGCGTGAGCCTCGACGCGGAGCTCCTCGACACGCTCCTTCGCCGGCTGCAAACCCGCTCACGACAGCAAGGCACCTCACTCCAAGCAGCCATGTGCGCCAACGTCCGACGCTTCCTCGAGCAGCCCGACGACGAGCACCACCCTGCCTAACAGCGCGTCAGCCGAAGGCCCCCNNGCTAGGCGCCGAGACGACGCTTCGCGGGTGCCAGCAGACCCGCCGCGCGATCCTCCTGCTCAACAGCGCCAGCGAGCTCACCAGCGATCTCGCTCAGCAGCTCGTAGGCCGCGGCGACCTCGCTCAGCGACTTGCCGGTGCTCGCGCGATTGAGCGCCGCCACGGCCGCGTCAAAGCGCTGCCACAAGCGCTCCGGGCCCCTGCGTCCGGAGCCGGGCTGCAGCTCAGGCGGCGGCTGTCCCTTTCCCCGATGCGGCTGCCACTCATAGCCAGCGGCGTCCGCCTCCCGGCACGCGAGCGCGTCCTCACGCGCCGCGTCAGCGAGATCCGCGAGACGCACCGAAAACCCGGCGTCAGGCGGCGCGAGACGATGCACCTCGATCACCCGGCGCCAGCGCCGCTGCGCAGCGGCGAAGCGCTCCTGCACGGCGTCGGTCATGCCGCAGCCCGCGCGTCAAGCAGCCGCCGTGCGTGTCCATCCACCAAAGCCGCGGCAGCATACGCGTCCGCGGGCAGACCACGCTCGAGCGCGGCGTTGATCAGATCGGCACGCGCGCCGCGCGAGAGGCGCAGCGCCGGCACGCTCAACTCGTCAATCCGCGCGCGCAGATCGTCGGGCAGGCGCATCGTCGTGCGCACACGTCGATCCAACGCGCCAACGCGAGCGCGCTGCTCAGCAACGATCGCCTCGCCCGCCGCATCCGTCGAGCCCGGCAAACCAGCATGCAATGCGGCCACAACGATCGCGTTCAGCGAGCGGCCCGCCGCGCGACTGAGCTCGCCGAGCCGCTCGAGATGCGCTGGATTGAGCGCCATCGCGGTTTCCCATGGCCGGCCCGTACCGTAGAACGCTCCGCCACCACGCTGGCGTGGCAGCGTGGCGACGCTCGCCGGCGTCGCGTCCGCGGCGCGCACGCGCGAACGTGGACGACGCTGCGGCCGTGGCGCTGAGGACGGCTGCTCAGGTTGCCGCGCCTGCGCTGCAGCGGGCGCCGGCGGGGTCTCCCCCACGGCGAGCGGGCTGTCGATCCCCACGGTGCTCAGCGTGAGCCGGCGCGCCATCACGCGGCCCTCCGCAGTGCCGGGGCGCGCGTCGCCATCAGCTCACGGGCAACCACGCGGATCGCCTCCGCCCCAGGATGCGAAGGCGTGTACACCACCAGCGGCACGCCGGCGGTCACGGAGTTCTGGAAGCCCGCGCGCATCGGCACCTCGTTCTCAAGCAGAGGCAGACCGGCGCCGACAAGCGCGTCGCGCAGCAGCTGGTAGGTGCTGCGGTGCGGGTCGACGATGTTGCACAGGACGGCCGTCATCGTCACGTCGACATCCTTGCGGCGCAGATCGGCGAGTGAACGCTGCACCGCCATCGCGCCCTTGTAGGCGTTGCGGTCGATCATCGAGACGACGACGAGGACCTCCGCTGCCGCGCAGAACGCGTTGACGGTCAACAGCCCGAGGTTCGGCGGGCAGTCCAGCAGCACCAGGTCGTAGGCGC
>PMKB01000111.1 GCA_003157595.1 Solirubrobacterales bacterium | reverse complement strand
CCTCGCCCGGCAGCCGAGACCGCGTGCGCTCACGCGGAGATCCGATCGCCCAAGTCGGCGGCGTTCCAAGGCCTTGATCACGACGCCCCCCGGCTTCAGGTGCGCTGTGTCTGCACGAGGTTTCGCGTCTCGGGGGGCGGGATGCGTTTGCGTGAGTTGGTTCGCTTGGACGGAGGTGTGGCGGGTGCCGGACCGGTCGATTCGCGGATCACGAGCTCGCCGCCGATCAGGAGCTGGCGCTGCGTGACACTGTCGTCCGCGAGCCGTTCGATGAGCATCTCGGCGGCGAGGCGGCCGGCTTCGAACGCCGGCCATTCGATCCCGGTCAGCGCCGGGGTCAACATCTCTGCGTATTGCGCTGCGATGACCGAGACCACGGAGAACTCGTCCGGGACGTGCAAATTGGCGGCGCGCAGGGCGCGCAACAGCCCGGTGAACTGCCAGCCGGTCGTGATCGCCGCGGTGCATTCGGGCTCCGACGCGAGCAAGCATGCGGCGACGGCGAACGCCTCCTGTGGCGGGTGCGGGCAGGTGAGATGGATGCCGCGGATGCCGAGCTCGGCGGTGGCGACCTCGAAGGCGTCGCGGGCGATCAGCGCCGAGGCGTATCCGGCGTCGAGCTGGTCCTGGGGGAAGTTGAACAGCGCGACGCAGCGGTGGCCGAGCTCGACGAGGTGTTCGAGGCTGGTGCGTACGGCGGACCCGTAGTCGATGTCGACGTAGCCGATCCCGCTGGTGTCGGCGGTGCGGCCAATCAGGCAGAACGGGAAGCCCGCGGCTTGGAGCTTCTCGATGCGAGGGTCGTGGGTGAGCGTTTCCATCAGGATCACCCCGTCGGCGCGGTGCGTCGCGACCAGTCGCACGATCGTCTCGGGGTCGCTCGCCGCTGTCGAGAGCAGCAGCGCGTAGTCGCTGGCGCTGGTCGCCTGCGTTGCGCCGGCGACGAAGGTCTGCTGGACTGGTATGAGATCCCAGTGTGGCGAGGGGAGGAACAGCGCGATCGTGTGCGAGCTGCCGCTCGCGAGGGCGCGCGCCGGCCCGTGCGGACGGTAGTCGAACTCGGCAACTGCGGCGAGCACGCGGTCGCGCATCGCGGGGGAGACCGGGCGCTTGCCGCTCAGTACGTAGGAAACCGTGCTCAGGGCGACGCCCGATCGCTCCGCGATCTGGGCCATCGTGGCCGGCCCCGGCCCCGGCGTCGGCTTGGGCTTCGTCATCGAATCGGATTCTGCCATGGAGCGCTGGTTGGGACTTGACTCGTTGTGGGCTACGTGTTAGCTTTTTCCGGCGGAAGCGCTTCGCGAAGCGCTTCAACGCCCATCTGATCTATCTACGGGACGGCCCTGAGGAGAGGCGTGACATCCGTTCAGACAATCGGCTCGAGCGTCGTGCCGACAGCTTCCGCTCGCGTGCGACTGCGCCCGATCGACGGCTGCGGCGTCGTCATCCGTGACGGGCTGCTCGCTGACCGCCAACGCGTTAACCGGGAGGTCACGCTTCTTCACGGTGCCGAGGAACTCGAGCGCGCCGGGACGCTCGACAATCTGCGAATCGCGGCGGGACTGATGTCGGGCGAGCGGCGCGGCATGNNCCGTCCCCCGAGCTCGAGGCCCTCGCGCGCGAGACGATCGACCTCGTCTCTGCCGCACAAGAACCTGACGGCTACCTGAACAGCTGGTGCCAGGTCGTCGATCCGGCCTGGCGCTGGACCGACCTGGAGATGGGCCATGAGCTCTACTGCGCGGGCCATCTGATCCAGGCTGGAGTCGCACTCGCGCGAGCGACGGGCGACACGTCCCTGCTCGCGGTCGGCCGCCGCTTCGCCGATCTTGTCGACGAGTCACTTGGCAGCGACGACCGGATGGACACGGACGGCCATCCGGAGATCGAGCTCGCGCTCGTCGAGCTTTACCGGCAGACGGCAGCGAGTCGATACCTGAAGCTCGCGGACACGCTCACGGCGCGGCGAGGGTCCGGTATCTTCGCCGGCGGTCGCTTCGACCTCAGCTACTACCAGGACGCCGAGCCCGTCCGCGACGCGCGCTCGATCGCCGGCCACGCCGTGCGCGCCCTCTACCTGGCGGCTGGCGTCACCGACCTCTACGCCGAGACGGGCGACAAGGCGCTGCTTGCCTCGATGCTCCGCCAGTGGGACGACCTCACGGCAGCAAAGACCTACCTGACCGGTGGCGTCGGCTCGCGCCACCACGGCGAGGCGATCGGTGATCCCTACGAACTGCCACCCGACCGCGCGTACTGCGAGACCTGCGCGGCGATCGCCAGCATCATGTGGAACTGGCGGCTGCTGCTCGTCACGGGCGAGAGCCGCTTCGCCGACCTGCTCGAGCGGACGCTCTACAACGGCTTCCTCTCGGGTCTCTCGCTCGACGGCGCGTCCTTCTTCTACACGAACCCGCTGCAGTCGCGGAACGGCGAGCGCCGCCACCGCTGGCACCCGGTCGCCTGCTGCCCGCCGAACATCATGCGCCTGCTCGCCTCTCTGCACCACTACCTCGCTACGACCACCGACGGCGGCGTCCAGCTCCATCAGTACGCGACCTCGACGATCCGTGCCGTCGTGCCGGTCGCGGGACCCGTCGAGCTGGCGGTCGAGACGGACTACCCGTGGTCGGGATCCGTGACGGTCGAGGTGGTCGCGTGCGGCGACGCCGAGTGGACGCTCTCGCTCCGCGTGCCTGGGTGGGCGCGCGGCGCCGTCGTCGACGGCCGGCCGGTCGCTCCGGGATACGCGGAGCTGACGCGGCGCTGGCGCCCTGGCGACCGCGTCGTCCTGGAGCTTGACGTCTCGCCCAGGCTGACGGCGCCGAATCCGCGGATCGACGCGGTTCGCGGCTGTGTGGCCATCGAGCGCGGGCCGGTCGTCTACTGCTTCGAGGCCGGCGACCTCCCAGCCGGCGCCAACCTCGCCGACGTCGCGCTCCAGACGGACACGGCGCCGGCCGACAGCGGTCCGCTGGCGCCGCCGCTGGGCGGCTTGCCGGGCGTGTCCGTTGCAGGAGTCGCCCGCGACCTCGATGGCTGGGCGCAGATCGAGTACGTCGACGTTCGCGACGCTCCGCGGGACGGCGCGCCCACCCGGGTGCAGCTTCTCGCGATCCCTTATTTCGCGTGGGCAAATCGGGGAGACGGCGGGATGCGCGTCTGGCTCCCCAAGTCCGAGTGACAGAGGAGGCTTCTTGGCGACCCTGGCTCTTGAGCAAGTGACGAAGGTCTTCCCGAACGGCGTCGAGGCCGTTCGCGGGTTCGACCTGTTCGTCGACGAGGCCGAGTTCGTCGTGCTGGTCGGCCCGTCGGGCTGCGGCAAGACGACCGCGCTGCGGATGGTCGCCGGCCTGGAGGAGGTGACGTCCGGGACGATCCGCCTCGACGGCAACGTCGTCAACGACATCTCGGCCCGCGAGCGGGACGTGGCGATGGTCTTCCAGAACTACG
>PMKB01000065.1 GCA_003157595.1 Solirubrobacterales bacterium | reverse complement strand
AGTCCGAGGGCCGGCGCGGCACGACGATGGCGGACGTGCCGACGGCCCCCGCGGCGTCGCCACCTTTGACGCTCGTCAGCTGAGCCGAAACATCCACCGCTTCAGTTGGTAAAGTATCGGGTGCGATGGCATCCGGCGACACCTGCCCCGTCTGTCACACGACCGAGCTGGTCGGGGGGAAGTGGACGCTCCTGCTGGTGCGCGACCTCGCAGCAGGCCGCAGCCGCTTCTGCGAGCTGGAACGCTCGCTGACCGGGATCAGCCCGCGAACGCTCTCGCTGCGCCTGCGCGCGCTCGAGGAGGACGGCATCGTCGACCGCCACACCTACCCGGAGGTGCCGCCGCGCGTCGAGTACTCGCTGACGCAGAAGGGGCTGGACCTGCTGCCGATCATCGACAGCATGCGCGACTACGGGCGGCGCTGGCTTTGCGAAGAGGTTTCGCAGGCGCCGGCGCACCGCACCGCCGTCGCTGCCTAGCGCGCGGTCGCCACCGCCACCGCCACCGCCACCGCCACCGCCACCGCCACCGCCACCGCGCTGCAATCGCGCCTGCGCCGGGAGGACGATCGCGTGCGCGCACGAATCGCCCCCCATGCAGTCGCGCCAGCTCCACGCCTCGTTGCATGCGTTCGCCGTCGCGGCGAGCGCGACGCTCGCCGCTGCGGTAGCGGGAGGCGACGAGCTCGGCTTCGAGGTCGTGGAGGAGGGCGCGCGTGGATCACGCCCCGGGCTCTACTGCTACGCGCCGCTGAGCGTCGAGTTCGTAGAGAGCCACTGGACGAGCCTGTTGGCGCTGCCACAGATGCGCGATGCCCAGCTCGCGCTGGCTGGGCTTGACGGTCTGGAGAGCTATCTCGACACCTACGCGCAGGAGCATCGGGTGGGGGCTGCGATCGAACAGGACGCGCTGCGCTGCTTCACCTGCCGGGTGTTCGAGGGCGCCGGCGAGGACTTCGAGCTCTCGCCGGAGCGTTTCGAGCCGGCCTACCGCGAGCTGGCGGCGGGGACCAACGCCCAGGCGGGTGAGGTTGCGGTGCTCGCGCTGCTGCGGGGCATCGGGTGCGAGTCGCCGGAGATCACGCTGGCCGAGGGCCTGCTGCTTGCGCCGCTCGCGCGGTTGGACATCCTGCCGCCCGATCCGCTCTGGCGCCGCGACGATGCCCGAAGCGGCGTCGGGCTGCGCACGGTTGTCGCGCTCGTCCCGGGCGAGGGCCCCGGGGCGATCGCGCAGGCGCTCGAGCGCCTGCGCGACCTGCAGAGCGCTTTGCGCCTTTACGCTCCCGGGATCTCGCTGGCTCCGCTGGCCTGGATCCGGGCGGAGCGTTCCGCCTGGCGGCCGCTGCCGATCCCCTGCTCGGGACGCTGCGACGGCAGCGTGCTGATCGCGCTGGAGCAGGAGGACGAGCTGCGCGCGTTCACCAACCTCGTCAGCCGGCGACGACCGGCGGAGGGCGAGCTGGCCTGGGCGCTGGAGCGCTTCGAGCTGGCGCTCGAGCGCGCTGACGCGCTCAGCGGCCTGACCGACAACCTGCTCGCGCTGCGCGCGCTGCTCGAGCCGGAGGGCGCCCGCAGCGGCCGCCTCGCCGGCCGGATCGCGGCACTGTGCGCGGAGCCGGCCGAGCGTGCAGCGGCGACCGAGCGCGTCGCCCGTGCGATCTCGCTCGAACGCTCGCTGATCGCGGGCGTCAACGTCGGCGAGCACGCGTGCCAGCTGGCAGAGGAGATCGAGAGCCATCTGCGCGCGCTCCTGCGAGATGTCATCTGCGGGCACCTGAGCGGCGAGCTGGTGGCGCTCGCCGACTCGCTGCTGGTCCAGGAAGACGACGTGCCGACGGCGCGGCCGGCCGAGCGCCGGATCCCGCGCGAGCCGGCGGCTGCGCTGCCGTTCGGCGACGAGTGGTTCGAGGACGACTACTGCGCCGCCGAGGGCGAAGTGCCGTTCGGGGATCGCTCGAGGTAGCGACCGATCCTCGCCAGTCCGTCGAGGTCTTCGATCTCATCGCCCAGGTCGGGAATCAGCACCGGCTCGAGTCCGCCGAACGCTTCACGCAGCCGCTCCAGCGCGGCCAGGTCCGCCGCCCCCAACGCCTCAAGCTCGCGCGACTGGGCCGCCACCAGGCCGGCCAGCCGCGCTCCGAGCAGCGCCTCGAGCGCCGAGCGCTCGGCGGCGACGGCTTCGAGCCCGTGCACGCGATTGACCACGAGCGCCGCCAGCGTGAGGTGGGCGCGACGCAGCTCCTCGGCGAACGCGATCGCCTCCTCGACCGCCTCGCGCTTGGGCGAGGTGACCAGGACGAAGCCGGTGGCCGGGTCGCGCAGCAGCGCCTGAACCGCCGCCGCCCGCTCCGCCAGCGCGTCGACCATGCCGGCGATGGCGGTGAAGAACGCGGTGATCTCACGCAGGACTCCAGCGCCGGTGAGGCGCCCTAAAAGGCCCAGTAACGGTGCGCCGGCACGGCTCGCGGCGCGGGTCGCGAGGCTCCCCTGAGCGAGCAGCAGACGTAGCGCGCGCCCCTCGAAGAAGTGCGTGAGCCGCGCTGGAGCGTCGAGGAAGTCAAGCGCGTTGCGCGACGGCGGGGTGTCGAGCACGATCGCGTCGAAGCCGCCGTCGCGGTTGAGCTCGTAGAGCTTGGCGACGGCGCTGAACTCCTGCGAGCCGGCGACCGCGCCGGACAGCTCGCGGTAGATCCGATTCGAGAGCGCTCGCTCGCGCGCCTGATCGTTGGGCGCCAAGCTTGCGATCAACTCGTCGAGGGTGCGCTTGGGGTCCAGGCGCATCGCCCACAGCTCGCCCGCGCCGGGCACCCGGCGCGGCTCACCGCTCAGCTCGTCCAAGCCGAGCGCCTGCGCGAGCCGCGGTGCCGGATCGATCGTGACGACGGCGACGCGTTCGCCCTGCGACGCGCGCAGGCAGGCGATCGCGGCGGCGACCGTCGTCTTGCCGACCCCGCCGGCGCCGACGCAGATGCAGAGGCGTCCGCCGAACTGCGCCCGCTCCGCACTCACGCCGCGGCCGCCAGTGCGTCGGCGAGCTGCTCGAGCTCCCGCAGCCCAAGTTCGCGCGCGAGGATCAGCGGCAGCTCGAGCGGCGCGTCCAGGCGCGCAAGCTGGCGGCGCTGAGCGCGCGAACGAGACTCGGCGGCGATTGCGGCCGCGAGGGCGTGGCGGGTCTCGGGCGCCAGCGCCGGGCGTTCGCCGGCGTCGCGCAACGCGGCCGCATCCGCGGCCGAGAAGCGAGCCGCCGCCACGCCGTTGACGATCTCCGCGTCGAGTGAGCCGCCGAGCGCGCGACGCAGACCGATCAGCTCGTCCACGGCCGCCCGCTCGGGCGTTGCGACCGCCACCAGCGCGGTCAGGCTGCGATCGCGCAGCGTCGCGGCGATGCGCCGGCCCTGGCGGGCGATCGGCCCGACCGCGGCGGCGCTGGCGAACGTGCGCGGTGCGTCGAGCAGCGCAAGCCCGTGCCCGGTGGCAGGCGCATCGACCACCACCACGTCGTAGGGGGCCGCTCCGCGCACCCGCCGCTTCGGCTGCGACAGCTCCCAGATCTTGCCGATCGTCAGCATCTCGCGCAGGCCCGGGGTCGCCGCGGCGACGATGCCGAAGGTCGTGCTCGATCCGAGCAGATCGGCGATCACGCGCAGCGGGAGCTGGTCGTGCAGGTACTCCTCGAGAGCCTGGCGCGGATCCACGTCGAGCGTCCAAAGACCCGGCGCCAGCTCGCTCTCGACGCCGGTTCGCGCCTTGGCCGCGAACAGCCGCGGAACGTCGCCCCGGCCGCTGACCTCAACCACGATCGTCCGGCGGCCCTGGCGCGCGGCGAGCAGTCCCAGCGTGGCGGCGAGCGTGGAGCGGCCGACGCCGCCCTTGCCGAGCAGGAACACCAATCGCCGATCCAGCAGTCCGCGGCCGGCATGTTCGCTTGTGTTCGCGGATGGTGGGATCGTGGCCACAACCTAGTGGGCCGTCGCGAAACGTTCCACTCCTCCACCGCACGGGCGCGATGAAGGATTCCTGTCAGACCTTGCGAATAACGCCGCGTGTGGGTCTGCCCTCGACGCTGGAGCATTCCGTGAGCCTGAAGCCATCCAAGGCCAAGATCATCGCATTCGCCAATCAGAAGGGCGGCGTCGCCAAGACGACGACGACGCTGAACCTCGCCGCGGCCTTCGCCGAGGAGGGGCACAGGGTGTTGTGCGTCGACATGGACCCCCAGGGCAACCTGACCATGTCGCAGGGGATCGACCCCGACTCGCTCGAGCAGTCGATGTACGACGTGCTGGTGCACAAGATCTCGATTCGCGAGGTGATCCGCAAGCGCGAGATCGACGTCGCCTGCGCATCGATCGACCTCGCCGGGGCGGAGATCGCGATGGCGCCGATGATCGGCCGCGAGCGGGCGCTGCAGCGCGCTTTTGAGCCGATCCTCGAGGACTACGACTTCATCTGCATCGACACGCCGCCGAGCCTCGGCCTGCTGACGATCAACGCGCTCACCGCGGCCGACAAGGTGATCGTCCCCGTGCAGTGCGAGTATCTGTCGATGCGNNACGATCCACGCCAAGGAGGCGATCGAGATCCTCGAGGAGAACTTTGGCGACCGCGTGTTCGCCTCACGCATCCGCAAGACCGTGCGCTTCGCCGAGGCGCCGGTGAAGGGGATGTCGGTGCTCAAGTACGACCCGCACGGCGTCGCCGCGCAGGCCTACCGCGATCTCGCCCAAGAGGTGCTCCATGGCCGGTAAGCGGGCCAGCATGCGCGAGGGACCGCTCGCAGCGCTGTTCCGCAAGACCGAGCAGGACACCCGGGCGGCGCAGTCACCGCAACCGCAACCGCAACCGCCACCGCAGTCCGCGGCACAGGCCGAGACCGCGGCGGGCCCGGCTGCGGCATACGAGCGGCGTGTGCGCAAGCAGCAGCAGGCCGAGCGGCCCGCGGTCGAGCAGCCGCCGCCTCCGCGCCATCCGCGCGAGAGCGGCGTGCCGCATCCGGGGCTGAGTGCGAGCGAGGGCCCGGCGGGCGTTCCCACGCCCCAGGAGCGGCTGCGCGTGGCCTTCAGTTCGGAGATCCCCGAGGACATCCTCGAGCGCAAGGCGACCGGTCACGCGGCGCCGGTTGACGTCTACGCGCGCGCCGACTACAGCGATCCGCGCCCCTCGTTGGCCGGGCAGCCGCGCCTGCGCGTGGTGGGGGTCGGCGGTGGCGGCGTCAACGCCGTCAACCGGATGGTCGAGGCCGGCATCGCCGGGGTCGAGTTCCTCGCGGTCAACACCGATCTGCAGTCGCTCCAGCAGTGCACCGCCGACGTCACCGTGCACATCGGCGCGCTGGTCACGCGCGGGCTGGGCTCGGGCGCCAACGCCGAGCTGGGCCGCCTGGCGGCGATGGAGGAGTACGACCAGGTCAAATCGCTGCTGAAGGGCTCGGACATGATCTTCATCACAGCCGGCGAGGGCGGCGGCACCGGCACCGG
>PMKB01000225.1 GCA_003157595.1 Solirubrobacterales bacterium | reverse complement strand
TACGTGTTCCCGAAGATCGGCCAGGGGATCGGCGGCGCCGATCCGGCGGCGCAGTCGGCGTTCGCCACCATCCTGGTCCCCGGCGTCGTCGGCATCTCGATCCTGTTCCAGGGCGTGCAGTCGGTGGCGCTGACCATGTCCCAGGAGTTCGGCTACACCCGCGAGATCGAGGACCGTGTGCAGGCGCCCTGTCCGATCTGGCTGGTGGCACTTTCAAAGGTGCTGTCGGGCGCCACGCAGGGCCTGCTCGCCGCACTGATCGTCTTTCCGATCGCGGCAGTCGTGCACGCGCCGGGCGTGCACGCGCACCTCGCGGCGCACTGGGCGATCGTGGTCACCGTGATCCCGCTCGCGTGCGTGATGATGACCTCGCTCGGCCTGCTGCTCGGAACCGCGTTCGAGCCGCGCAACATCGGGCTGATGTTCGGCTTCGTGGTGCTGCCGATCACATTCCTCGGAGGCACCTACTACCAGTGGAGCCGGCTGGCCCCGCTCACCGTCGGCGGCGTCCACTGGCTGCAGATCATCGTGCTGTTCAACCCGCTGATCTACGTCAACGAGGGACTGCGCGCCGGCCTCACCTCCAACGGGCACAACATGCACCTCTACGTCGTCTATCCGGCGCTGATCGGCTTCTGCGCACTGTTCCTGACGCTCGGGCTGCGCAACTTCCGCAAGCGCGTGCTGAGCTAGTGCGCCGCGCGCGCAGCCGGCCGGCGTCGTGCACCGCGTCGCTCAGGCGCCCACGGGCGCGCCGGCGGCCGACAGCGTCCGAGCTCGGCCCGCGCCGGCTCCGCTCAGCGCCTGGGGCACGAGGATCGCGATCAGCACGATCAGCGAGACCGACCACGAGCCGGTCGCGTCGTGCAGCGCGCCGATCACAAACGGTCCCGCCGCGGCCAGCAGGTAGCCGACGCATTGCACGTGCGTCGAGAGGCCGGCAGTCAACCGGGCGGAGCCGCTGCGCAGCACGATCATCGTCAGCGCAAGCGGGAAGCAGGCACCCTGGCCGAAGCCGATCAGGATCGCCCACAGCGCCGGAGCACCGGCGGGGGCGAGCAGCAGGCCGAAGTAGCCCAGCAGCGTGATCGCAGTCAGCGCGACGGCAATCCGCGACTGGTCGCGTGAGCGCGTGGCGAGAGACGGCACCGCCAGCGCGGCCGGTACCGCCATGATCCCGCTCAGGCCGAGCAGCAGCCCAGCCGAGGTGCTGCCGATGCCATGGCTCTCGAAGACGCTCGGCATCCACGCGAGCGTCGCGTAGAAGCCCCACGACTGCGTGGCGAAGAAGAGCGTCAGCTGCCAGGTCAGCCGGTGGCGTGTGACCTCGCGCATGCGCGCTTGGCGGTTGTCCGCCGGCTCCGGCGCCGCCCGGCCTCCACGCAGCTGAGGCAGCCACACGAGCAGCGCCACGAATGCCGGCGCGGCCCAGATCGCCAGCCCACCGCGCCAGCCCGCGCCGATCGCGTGCGCCAGCGGAACCGTCGCCGCGGCCGCTACGGCGGCTGTGCCGACGAGCGCCGTCGTGTAGAGGGCGCTGATGCTGCCGACGCGCGCGGCGAAGCGCTGCCGCACGACGACGGGGAGCAGCACGTTCCCGCACGCCGCGCCGGCCGCCGCCAGCGTCGTCCCGGCGAACAGCAGCACCACACCGCCGCTGACGCGCGCCAGCAGGCCGGCGATCACCGCGCAGAGGATCAGCGCGACCGTGCGAGCCATCCCCAGCCGGCGCTGCAACAGCGCCCCCAGCGGCGCGACCGCGCCAAAGCAGAAGACCGGGATCGTCAGCAGCAGGCCGGCCGCCGCGCCGGAGAGTCGCAGGCCCGAGTCGATCTGGTGAATCAGCGGGCCGACGCTCGTGGCGAGCGGGCGCATGTTCGCCGCCATCAGCGCGACGCCGACCAGCAGGAGCGGCGAAGGGTGGGCGGCGACCCGTCCTTCGCTCGCGCGGGCGAGGGGCTCCGGCGCGGACGCCGTCGCTCGCCTCGGGCGCCGCGCCGGCAACTCCGTCACGCGCGCATCATAGTCCGCGCCTGGTCGGCGCCGGCGCAGGCTCAGACGCAGCCGCTGGGGCACGACGGGCGTGAACGACGCACGCATGGAGGAACATTCGTTGCGTCATGGCAAAGCGATCGATCTCGCCGCTCGTGCTGCGCAGTCCACGTCCGTCGCTCGCGGTCGGCGTGGCCGTCGCGCTGGCGGCGATCGCGGCCGAGACGCTCGCGATCTACCCGCTGGCCCACGTCGCGCCGGTCGTCTCGCTCGGCGTGGTCTATCTGGTCGGCGTCGTTTTCGTGTCCACCTACTGGGGGATACGGCTCGGCTTCGCCACCGCGCTGGCGAGCGCGTTGGCCTACAACTACTTCCACCTCGCGCCGGTCGGGCGGCTGGCGCTCGCCGACGGTCGCAACTGGGTTGCGCTCGCGTCGTTTCTCGCCGTGGCCGCCGTCACCGGCCTGGTCGCCGATCTCGCGCGCGCCCGCGCCGAGGAGGCCGATCGCCGCCGCCGCGAAGCCGATCTGGCAACCGAGATGGCGCACACGCTGCTCGCCGGCGCGGAGCTCGACGACGCGCTCGCTGTGACCGCGCAGCGCCTCGCCGCGGCAATCGGCGCGTCCTCCGCGGCGATCGAGCGCGGAAGCGTCGGCGGGGATGAGCGTCGCGCTGCGTTTGTGCTGCGCGAGGGCGAGCAGGTGATCGGCACGCTCGTGCTGCCGGCGGCGTTCGCGGCCGGCGACCGCGACCGGATCGTCGAGCGGATCGTGCCGGCGCTGCAGTCGGTGCTGGCAGCGGCACTGCACCGCGCCGAGCTGCAGGCAGAGGTGATCGAGACCGCTTCGCTGCGGCGCAACGACGAGATGAAGACTGCCCTGCTGCGCTCGGTCTCCCACGACCTGCGCACGCCGCTGACCGCGATCCTCAGCGCGGCGGCGGCGCTTGACCCCCAGCGGCCCGACGGCGAGCAGGTCGGTGAGGTTCGCGACGTCGTGCTGGCCGCCGCGACACGTTTGGCAGCGCTCGTCGAGAAGCTGCTGGACCTCTCGCGGCTGCAGTCGGGCGCGGCCGAGCAGCACGTTGGCGCCTATTCACTCGAGGAGGTGATCGGCGAGGCGGTCGAGCACGTCACCGGCGACCCCAATCTGGTTCGGCTCTCACTCGACGAGGACCTGCCGCTACTCGAGGGCGATGCCGGCCAGCTCGAGCGCGCGTTCGCCAACCTGATCGAGAACGCCGTGCGCTACTCGCGGGGGAAACCCGTCTCCATTCGCGCGCGCGCGCTCGCGGGCCGGGTGCGTGTACGGATCGTCGACCAGGGCCCTGGCATCCGCTCGGGGGAGCTGGAGCGGATCTTCATGCCCTTCTACCGCTCGCCGGGCCAGCCGTCCGCGCACCAGGGCGCGGGCCTCGGTCTCGCGATCGCCAAGGGCTTCATCGAGGTCAACGGCGGCCGGATCTCGGTCGAGTCGCTGCCCGGGCAGGGCACCAGCTTCGTCATCGAGTTCCCG
The DNA here is from genome assembly GCA_003157595.1 of Solirubrobacterales bacterium. Taxonomy (GTDB): domain Bacteria; phylum Actinomycetota; class Thermoleophilia; order Solirubrobacterales; family Solirubrobacteraceae; genus Palsa-513. Next base: position 3,412 of record PMKB01000225.1, on the reverse strand, counting down.
CTCAGCGCCGACACGCGCGAGGGCGCGGCGGCCTGATGGCCGGCGAGCGGATTCTGGTCTGCGACGACGACCCGCAGATCCTGCGGGCGCTGCGCCTGGTGCTCCGCGGCGCCGGATACGAGGTCCTGACCGGCGCCACGGCCGAGGAAGCGCTCGACCGGGCCGCGATCGGGGGCCCGCACGCTGCGATCATCGACCTGATGCTGCCGGACCGACCCGGAATCGAGGTCTGCCGAGAGCTTCGCAGCTGGAGTGAGCTGCCGATCATCGTGCTCTCCGCGGTGACCGACGAGCAGGCGAAGATCGAGGCGCTGCAGAGCGGCGCGGACGACTACGTGACCAAGCCGTTCGCGCCGGGAGAGCTTGTCGCCCGCGTCCAGGCGGTTCTGCGCCGCGCCGGTCATGCCGCGATCGAGCCGACGATCGAGGCCGACGGCCTCGTCATCGACCTCGCCGCTCACAGCGTCAGCCTCGACGGCGAGGAGGTGCATCTGACACCGATCGAGTTCGCGCTGCTGCGCACACTCGCCGTGAATCGTGGCCTGCTGCTGACGCACCGCAAGCTGCTGACCGAGGTCTGGGGTCCGGAGTACGCGGACGCGACGCCGCTGCTGCGCACCCACATCGCGAACCTTCGCCGCAAGCTCGCGGCCGGGGCGCAGCGGCCGCGCTTCATCCGCACCGACTCGGGGATCGGCTACCGCTTCACGGGATAACGCGACGTCGCTCGGGCTTCACGGCACGGCGCGGCGGCGCTCGGTGCGCGTTCGGGGGCTACCAGGTGCCGCCGACGCAGGCCGTCTGACCGGGCAGGTTGGTGCATTGGCGGGTCAGCTGACCGGCGGCCGATCGGGTGATGCTGTAGGTGTCGCCGTTGGTCGAGGTCGTCGTCACCGTGTAGCTGTTACCGCTCTGTCCGTTGCCCGGGACCATCACGCTGTTCAGCCACGCGTTGCCGCTGCCTTGCCCGGTCTGGATCGTCGCCTCGTAGCCGGCCAGAATCGAGGCGCTGTTGCAGAGCGCGTACTGCCCGCTGTGGTCGGTGGCACACGTCTCCTCCGCGATCTGGGCGGTGTGCGCCAGCTCCTTCGCCGCGGCGTCGGAGGCCTTCGATTTCTGATTCAGGAACGACGGGATCGCGATCGCGGCGAGGATGCCGATGATCAGGATCACCACCAGAAGCTCGATCAGCGTGAACCCGTCCTCCTTGACGAGCCTGGAGCGAGCACGAAGGGCCATTGCACCGCCCGTATCGGCAAGCACGGCGCCTTCCTTGAACGATCGAAGCCCGGAATCGACGCCTGCGCGACCGCCTAGCGCTTCACCGACCGCCGGCGCCCCCGCCGCACCGGCCGCAGAGTCTCGAGATCGATCTGCGTTCCCGGGCGAATCACGATGATCTCGCCGGGCACGTTCTCGAGCAGCCAGCTGATCTCATCCGGCAGGAGGCCCGTCGTACCGGTGTCTGCGGCCGTCACGACGGTCGTGTCGAAGCTCTCGTGATCGACCAGCTCGCGAATCGCGTGGCGATAGCTTCGGCCCCGTTCGATGCGGGAGTAGACCGTCACGCCGGAGCGGGCCGCGCGTTGTTCGATCGCCTCGAGCAGCGGCAGTGCTCCATCGCACGCGACTGGCAGCGCGGCGTCGAGCGGCAGATGCATCGGCACGCGTGCCAGGAACGCCGGCACGAGCGTCGCACCGTCGATCTGCGCGATGCGCAGTGCGGCATCCAATCCGCGCTGGGACAGCTCGGTGCCCAGGAACGGGAAGAGGATCCGGCCGGCGGCGTGCGCTCGCGGGCCGCTGCCGCGACGGCTGCGGCTGCGTTCGCGCATGGCCACCGCGCCGAGCGCGAGCACGGCGAGCGCAAGGACAATCACGAGCACGGTCATGAATCTCCGCTCGGTCGCTGCGTCCGGTCGGCGACGATCCGCAAATCTACGCCCGGCAGGGCGCGCAGGATCTCAAACAGCAGGGAGGGGCGCGTGAGGCGCTGCCAGCCGCTGCGCGCGGGCGGCGTTCCCATCAGGATGTAGGTCGTGCCGCGCTCCCGGGCGACGCGGGTGATCACATCGATCATCACGTCGCCCTCTTCGACGAGCACGTGGGCGCCGAGCACCGACGCGAGCCGGCGGACGGCTGCCAACTCGCTGCCGGCCTCCTCGCGCGCCAGGTGCCCGGGCTTGATGATCCACAGCAGGTCGAGCTCGGCGCCGAGCCGCTGGGCGGAGCGCCACGCCCGACGCACGACGCGCTGAGACTGCGGCGAGAGCGTGATCAGCGCCAGCAGCCGCTCGCCGACCGCCTGCGGCGCGGCAGTGGCGGCCAGGCGGTCCTCGCGCACCGAGCCGCCCGGGACCAGCCGCTTGACCTCGACCTCGTGCGCGACCTGGCGCAGGGCGACCTCCCGCAGAGCCGAGAGGTTCTCGATCCGGAAGAAGTTGTTCAGCGCGGTCTCGATCCGGTCGGAGCGGTAGATCTTGCCGGCGCGCAGGCGCTCGATCAGCGCCTCGGGGGGGATGTCGACGAGCACGAGCTCGTCGGCCTGGGCGAGCACCGAGTCCGGGATCGTCTCGCGCACGCGCGTCGAGGTCAGCTCTGCGACCTGGTCGTTGAGGCTCTCGAGGTGCTGCACGTTGACCGTGGAGAAGACGTCGATCCCGGCCTCGAGCACGCTCTCGACGTCCTCCCAGCGCTTCGCGTGCTCGACGCCGGAGGCGTTGGTGTGGGCCAGCTCGTCGATCAGGCAGAGCTCCGGTGAGCGCGCCAGGATCGCTGGCAGGTCCATCTCCTCGACCGGCGTGTCGCGATAGGTGATCCGCCGCCGCGGCGTGATCTCGAGGTCGCGCGCCAGATCCTCGGTCTCGCGGCGGCCGTGGGCCTCGAGATAGCCGATCACGACGTCACGGCCGCGCTCGGCCTCGCTATAGCCCTCCTGCAGCATGCGGTAGGTCTTGCCGACCCCTGCGGCCATGCCGAGGAAGACGCGGTGCGATCCTCGGCGGCGCGCGACGCTCACGGCTTTCGTACGTTAGCCGCCGAGCAGGTTGTGGACGACGAGGTCGATCAGCTTGATGCCGATGAACGGGGCGATGATCCCGCCCAGCCCGTAGATCCACAGGTTGCGTCGCAGCAGGGCGCTCGCGCCGATCGGGCGGTAGCGCACGCCACGCAGTGAGAGGGGGATGAGCATCGGGATCACGATCGCGTTGAAGATGATCGCCGAAAGGATCGCGGTTTCGGGCCTGGCGAGCGCCATGACGTTGAGTGCGTCGAGCAGGCCCTTGCCGTCCGCGCCCTTATAGAACACCGCGAACATCGCCGGGATGATGGCGAAATACTTGGCTACGTCGTTAGCGATGGAGAAGGTGGTGAGCGCGCCGCGCGTGATGAGAAGCTGCTTGCCGATCTC
>PMKB01000357.1:745-8274 GCA_003157595.1 Solirubrobacterales bacterium | reverse complement strand
ACGCCGGCTTCGACGCCACCGGAGAGGTGGGCGACTCCGACCCGTTCCAGGCGACGATGGACGCGATCGGTGAGCGCAAGCCCGACGAGATCGTGATCTCGACGCTCCCGGCGCCGGCCTCCGGCTGGCTGCGTCGCGACCTCGTCGAGCGCGTCGCCGAGGCGTCCGGCATCGCCGTGCAGCACGTGATCAGCGACCTCGACGAGGAGAGCCCGCCGCCGACCGACACCACGCTCGTCGTCGCCAATCGCACCGCTTCGAGCGCCGAGCTGACCGCGCGCCTCGCCGAGCTCGCCGGCTCGGGCGCCGACGAGCATCTGTTCATCGTGCTCGTGCCGGCACTCGGGACCGACGGCCGCGCAGCGGCCGCGGCGCAGGAGCACCTGGCGGAGGTTCTCGCCGGGCTGCGCACCAGCGGTCTGCTCGTCGCAGGCCTGGTCGGTGATCCGGACCCGTTCACGGCGACGCTGAACGCCCTGCAGTTCTTCCGCGTCAGCCGCGTCGTGATCTCGACGCTGCCCGAGACCAAGTCGGGCTGGCTGCGCGGCGACCTGATCGAGCGTGTGCGCCGCTACGCGGCCTGCCCGGTCGAGCATGTGATGGCGAGCGCCGGCGACACCGTGACGGCGAGCTGAGCGGGGCGAGCGTGGAAGCCGCCAGCGTCGCCCACGGAGCACACGACCCCGCCCACGGTGGGGCCGAAGAACATCACGGCCCGATCACCGCGAACCGCTCCTCGCGAGTCGATGCCCCGACGCTCGGGATGCTGATTTTCATCATCTCGGAGATCATGATCTTCGGGGCCTTCTTCACGGCCTATTTCTTCATCAGGGTCGCCCAGGGCGACCCCTGGCCGGCTCCCGGCACGACGATCCCCGTGGGGGTGGCGGGTTTCAACACGGCGATCCTGATCTCATCGTCGTTCACGTTGCACTGGGCCGAAACCTCGATCAAGCGCGGCAACCGCTTCGGGCTGCGGGCCGGGATCCTCAGCACGTTCCTGCTCGGCGCGACATTCCTGTTCATCCAGATCAACGAGTACGTGCACCTTGGCTTCGCCCCGCGCGACAGCGCCCAGGCGACGATCTTCTACGGCCTGACCGGCCTGCACGGCGCCCACGTCTGCATCGGCCTGATCCTGCTGTCGTTCGCCACGATCCGGGCCTTCCGCGGCCACTACTCCCCGCAGGAGCACAAGGGGCTGAACGTCCCCGGCATCTACTGGCACTTTGTCGACATCATGTGGATCGTCGTCTTCACGACGGTCTATGTCATGTGATGAGGGTGCTCGCGGATGCTCGCCGCACCCGCTGCACGCCGACTTCAGCCACGGGCGCCTGATGCTCAACCCGTTGCGCAGTGAGGGCGACGCGTTCCGGGCGCTGCTCTACGTGATCGCCGTCTTCGCCACGATCATCGCGATCATCCTGATCGCCCGCGCGCTGTAGCGCCGGCGCCGCGCGAAGCCGCCGGCCCTACCAGCCGCGCGGCCCGCGCGTCACGGCACGCGAACCGCCACCGCGGCCAGATGCCAGTCGGCGGGCAGCGGCCCGCCGAAGGCGGCCGCGAGCACCCCCTACTTGACGGTCAGCGTCCCGGACATGCCGGCGGCGCGGTGGCCCGGGACCTGACAGAAGAAGGTGTAGGTGCCGGGCTTGAGGTTCAGTGTGATCGAGTGGGTGCCGCTCGCGGTGATCGGAGTGGCCGCGAGCGCCGAGCCGTTCGCGCTCGTGCCCTGCTGGATCGCGAGGTTGTGATCGACGCCCGACATGTTGACCATCGAGATCGTGACCGGGCCGGCGGTCGCCGTTGCCGCCTTCACCGTGTAGAGCAGCTGTCCGGACGGGTTGGCCGAGATCGTCAGCTTGCCGTCCTTCTCCACCGCCGGCGGGCCGACCTTGGAGCTGCCGACGCTCGCCAGCAGGCCGCTGTCCTGACCGGGCCGGGCAGCGGCGTAGGCCACGTATGAGGCGATGTCGGCGGCCTGGCGGGTGCTCAGCGGCAGCTTCGGCATGCGCCCGGCCGTGCTCGGGTATTCGACCTGCGATTCGACCTCGCCCTCGATCACGCTGCGGCCTTCGCCAACCTGCAGGCTTTCGAGGAACGCGTCGTCGAGGTCGGGGCCGACCAAGCCCTTGGCGTTGGCGCGCGCGAGCGTGTGGCATTGAGCGCAGTTCTTGATGAACAGCGTCTTGCCCTCGACGAGGCTGACGTTCTGGCCGCCCTTGAGCGCGCACCCGCCGAGCGCCATCGCCAGGACCGCCACTGCGGCCATACCAGCCAGCTTCCTTCCTCCGGACTTGCGTTCCGCCATCGCGGCGCGAACTCTATCCGAGCCCGCGGCGCCGGTGCGACCCCGCTCTGGCCGCTAGGATCCCCTCCAAATGAGCGACCGCAACCGCTATCGCATGCGCACGCCATCGACCGGCCGCGAGCTGATCGTCGAGGCGGAGCCGGACCGCATCTACACCGACCGCGAGACCGGCGAGCGGCTCGAGGCGGTCGGCAAGCTGCTGCCGCTCGCGCCGTCTCAATCGAAGCTTCCCTGGGCGGTCGAGAACCTCCGCTACTGCCCCTGGTGCGAGCAGCTCGCCCAGCGTGACCTCAACGACTGCCCGACCTGCGGGCGTCGCATGGGTCCGCTCGGAGGGTGACCCGGTGAGCGGCCCCACGCGATCGCTGGCACTGTTGGGCGCCGCCCTGAGTGCGGTCGCGCTCGGCGCCTGTGGGGGCTCGACCGTCAGCGACAGCGTGCCGGCCAGCCTACCGCCGCTCACGCCGGTGCTGACGAACCCCTCGCTCGACAAATCCCCCGACTCTTCGAGCAACTCCTCCTCCGGCAGCGGCGGCACGGGTGCGACGGGCTCATCGTCGACCACGTCGCTGACGACGTCGTCGAGCAGCTCGGTGACGACGCCGGTCACGACAACGCCGGCCACCAACACCTCCGCCGTCGGCTCCACCGACGGCGGGACCGCGACCGGCACGACCAGCGCGGCCGGCACCACGAGCGCCGCGGGAACCACCAGCGCAGCCGGGAGCACGAGCTCCGGCGGCGTGCTGGCGCCGAGCGGCTCGACCTAGCGGGGGGCCTTCGCGGTTGTCAGACGACCGCCTGCCCGGTGCTCTCGCCTGCACAGGCCGCCTGACGCGCGAAGCGACCGCCGCCAAGGCGTGGGCCGGCGGGGAGGCTCGACTCTCGACCGCGCGGGCACGCCAAGGCCCGGGGAAGCTTCCTACGGCGCGGCGCTTACGGCGTCGAGACCAGCGTGGCCGTGTAGAGCAGGCGCGCGGTCTGGTAGAGGCAGGAGTACTCGACCGCGGAGCCGGCCGTGGTCTGCGCCGTCTCCGTGGAGGCTTCCGTGGCGCTTGTGCAGGTCTTCGTCGGGCGGCTCGCGCGCCAGGAGGTGGTGTTGCCGAGCTTGATCGCCAGCGCCGGCGCCCAGGTCGGGACCGTCAGCGCGATGCGCTCGCCCTTCTGGACCGGGATCGTGTTCGTCAGCGGGAACTGCGCCGTCTCGCCAAAGTAGGGCTGAAGCTCGACGAGGGGGCTCTGGGCGACCAACTGGTAGGTGAGCCCCTTGGTCTGCTTGATGATCGCGATGCCGGCCTGGGCCGGTCCGCCCTCATGCTGGTCGAAGAACGTGATCTGGCTCGCCGTGGGCAGGCTCAGGCGAATCGTCCACGCAACGATCGTGCCGTTGCGCGGGATCTTCAGCGGCGTGGAGGTGCTGCCAACCTTGACCTGCATCCCCGTCGTCTCGCTGATGACCTCGCAGGGGCTGGCCGGGCAGCTCGCGAGCGGTCCGGTCACGGTGGTGCTCACGGTCGAGCCACCGTTCGTGCCGGTCGTTCCGGTCGTCCCGGTCGTCCCGCTGGCGCCGGTCTTGCCGCTCGCCCCGGTCTTGCCGCTCGTGCCGGTCTTGCCGCTCGTGCCGGTCTTGCCGCTCGTCCCGGTGCCGCTCTTGCCGCTCGTCCCGGTCTTGCTCTTGCCGCTCGTCCCGGTCTTGCCGGTCGTCCCCGCCTTGCCGGTCGCCCCGGTCGCGGAGGTGCTGCCGACGCCGAAGCCGACTGAGCCGATCTCGGTCAGCGTGCCGGTGGCCAAAGCCGGGATGGCCAGCATCACGACGATCACAACAGCCACTACGAGCTTGATCTTCATCTTCATCCACCTATTCAACACCAAGTCGCCCCGCAGGTAGCGCACTAAGCGAAAACTTGCAGCGCCCGGAACGCCGCGGCGACCAGCTAGTCGCCGGCCATCGCCGCAGCTGCCGCGGCGATCTCGGCCGCCTCGCCGGGCGCCGGCACCCAGGGCAGGACCAACGGGTCCCCGGCGTAGCGAGGGATCACGTGGATGTGGAAGTGGAAGACCGTCTGCCAGGCGACGCCCCCCGCCGAGTGCAGCAGGTTCACGCCCTCCGCGCCGAGTCGCTGCCGGGCGCGTCCCGCGACCCGCTGCGCCATCGCGATGCACGCTGCCAGGTCCGCGGCGCCGATGTCGTGGATGTCCTGTGAGTGCGCGCGGGGGATCACGAGCGCGTGTCCGCGCGTGGCCGGGTTGATGTCCATCAGCGCGAGCGCCCGCTCATCGGAGGCGATCACGGTGGCCGGCAGCTCGCCGGCGGCGATCATGCAGAAGATGCAGCCGGACGCCATCGCTCGAAGCCTATGCAATCCGCGACGCCGCGAAGGCGATCGCATCCTGGGGACTGCTCAGCTCGCCGGTGAAGGCCTCCTCGGCGATCGCAGCCAGCAGCTCGCCCAGCAGCGGGCCGGGTGAGACGCCCAGCGCGGCTGCCAACTGATCCCCTCGCACCAGCGCCGGCGGGCGCCCGTGGCGCTGCCACGCCAGCGCCTCGCCGATCACCGATCGCGCCAGCTCGAGGTGACGTTCGATCGCCTCCTCGGAGCGCGCGCCGCGGGTGGCGAGACGATCGGCCACCGACAGCAGCGTGACGTCGGCCCACACCGGGTCGCACGCGTCGAGGTAGCCGTACAGCTCGCGCCGGCCAAGCGGCGCGTGGGGCACGAGGAAGCCAAGCCGCAGATGGTTGAGGGTCAGCGCCGCCACGTGCGCGCGCATTGGCTCGGCGGCTCGCAGGCGCGCGAGAATCGCCCGCGCGATCCCCGCGCCGACCCGGTCGTGTCCCGGGAAGCCGATCCGGCCGTCGGGCGCCAGCGCCTGCGTCTGCGGCTTGGCGATGTCGTGCACGAGCGCGCCGAAGCGCAGGGCGTCGCCGCGCGTCAGCGAGTCGGCAAGCGGGCGCGCGAGCAGCCGGCGCACCGCTTCGGCGTGCTCGGGTCCGAGGAACGCTTCGGGGTCGCGTTGCAGCTCGACCGCGCAGTCGAGCGCCGCGAGTGTGTGTTCGAGCACGTCCAGGTGGTGGTAGCGGCTCTGCGCCACGCCGCGCAGCAGCTCGAGCTCGGGCAGCACCACGGCGCACAGTCCCAGCTCGAGCGCGAGCCGCATCCCGGCGCCCGGCTGCTCGCTTGCGAGCACCCGTCGCAGCTCCGCGTAGATCCGCTCGCCCGAGATCCGAGCGAGACCGGGCGCGGCGGCGCGCGCCGCCGCGCGCGTCTGGCGGTCGGCTTCCAGCCCCAGCTCGCAGGCAAATCGCACGAGGCGCAGCGTGCGTAGCGGATCGTCGGCCAGCGCGTCCGGCGCGACAATCCGAAGCTGCCGCGCAGCAAGGTCCGCCGCCCCGCCGAGCGGGTCGATCAGCTCCCCGCCCTCCAGCGGCTGCGCGATCGCGTTGATCGTGAAGTCGCGCAGCAGCAGGTCGGCCGCCAGCGTCTCGCCGCGCAGCGGGTTGAGATCGGCCTGCCAGCCGCGCGCGCGCGCCGCCACGCGCCAGGCGCCGAAGTCATCCGAGAGCGAGAACGCCTTCGCCCCGGCGGCGCGCGCCAGCGCACGGGCCGCCGGCGCGACCTCGCCCGCGATCACGAGATCGAGATCGCTGCTCGGCGCGGCGCCGAGCAGCTCGTCGCGTACGGCACCGCCGACGACCCAGCACGCAGAGCCGCGCAGCACCTCGCGCGCGAGCTCGAGCGCGCTCGCGCGCGCGGCGCTCATGGGTGCGCGCCGTCGCGGTGGTAGTCGCGCGGCACGCGTGGGCTGACCGCGCAGGTGATCTCGTAGTTGATCGTGCCCTGCCGCGCCGCGATCTCCTCGGCGCCGATCCGCTCCCGGCCGTCGACGCCGAGCAGGATCACCGGCTCCCCCACAGTGACGCCGCTCCCGAGCCCCAGATCGACCGTCACGTTGTCCATGCTGACGGTGCCGACGAGCGCCCGGCGGCGCCCACCGATCAGCACCTCGGCGTTGTTCGAGAGCAGGCGTCGCAGGCCGTCGCCGTAGCCGATCGGCACGACCGCCAGCTCAGTCGGCTCGGCGGCCACGAAACGCCGGCCGTAGCCGGCGCTGTCGCCGACCTCGCAGTGCTTCAACGCCGCCACCCAGGAGCGCAGCTCGAGCGCCGGCTCGAGCCCCCAGTCGCCGGGATCGCCGCCGTAGGGATCGAGCCCGTACACTGCGCCACCGCAGCGCGCCATGTCGAACCGCGCCTGGCCCGCGCCGAGCAGCGCGGCGCTGTTCTCGGCGTGTGCGATCAGTCCCGGATGGCGATCGCGCAGCGGCCCCACCCAACTGGCGAAACGCTCGATCTGAGCCTCCATGAACGACCGATCGGGCTCCTCGGCGGTGGCCAAGTGCGTCATTGCGCCGACCAGCTCGAGTGCCTCGGTTGCCGCGATCCGCGCCGCCAGCGCGTCGGCCAGCGCCACGTCGCGAGTGCCAAGCCGGCCCATGCCGCTGTCGAGCTTGACGTGCACCCGCCCGCCGCCCAGCCCGTCCAGCCAGTCCAGGAACTCATCGCTCCAGGCAACGACGTCGGCATCGGCCGCCAGCGCCAGCTCCAGCTCGGCGCGCGTCAGCGCCCCCATCAGCAGGATCCGCGCCGCCACGCCGGCGTCGCGCAGCTCCTGCGCCTCAGCCGCGGCGGCGACCGCGAGCCACGACGCGCCGCCCGCCAGCGCCGCCCGCGAGCACTCGACGGCGCCGTGGCCGTAGGCGTTCGCCTTGACCACCGCACACAGCAGCGGGCTCGCGCGGGCCAGCCGAGCGCTGTTGCGCTCGATCGCGGCGAGGTTGATCCGTGCCGCCGCTCGCACCCCACCGGGCGCCCCACCGGGCACCCCACCCGGCACCCCACCCGGCACCCCACCCGGCNNACCCCACCCGGCACCCCACCCGGCGTCCCGCCCGGCGCCTCGCCGGCCACTATCGGCGCACCGCCGCGAGCGACTCGACGACATCGGAGGCGATAACCCCCTCGCCCCCGTGGAGGACCGCCGCGTGCACGCCCGCGAGCGCATGCAGCCGCACCGCTGCGCAGGCCGCCTTGAACGGCTCGAGCCCCTTCGCCAGCAGCGCCGCGAGCACCCCGGAGAGAACGTCGCCGGTTCCGGCCGTGGCGAGCGCCGGTGTCGCGCCGCGGCTGACAGCGACCCTCCCGTCGGGCGCCGCG
>PMKB01000357.1:568-698 GCA_003157595.1 Solirubrobacterales bacterium | reverse complement strand
CAGGCCGTCGGCGTCGAGCACGACCGGAAGCGACACCGCCTCGAGCAGCGCGCGCACAAATGCCGCCGCGCCCTCCCCGCGTCCGAGACCGGGACCGAGCACGAGGGCGCCGCCGCGCGCGGCGGCCGCC
>PMKB01000357.1:0-558 GCA_003157595.1 Solirubrobacterales bacterium | reverse complement strand
CCTCCGGCCACCAGCACCCGACCGCTTGTGAACTTGGTCGAATGCACGCCGCGGCGCGGGATGAGCTCCACCAACTCGTCGCTGATCAGCCCGATCTCGGCCGCCGTCGGGGCACCTGAGGGGATGCCGATGTCGAGCACGCTCACGCGCCCGGCGCAGCCGCGCCCCGGCTCGATCCACAGGCCCGGCTTGGCTGCGTGGAAGGTCGCCGTCGCGTTGGCCGCGACGGCAACGCCCGCGGTCTCGCCGCTTGAGGCGTCAACGCCGCTCGGCACATCCGCGGCGAGCACCGCCACGCCGCTGCCGGCGATCAGCTCGATCGCCGCCGCGATCGAGCCCCTCGGCGCGCCCGTCGCACCGGTTCCGAGCAGCGCGTCGATCACCAGCGTCGCGTCCGTGGCGATGCCCGCGCCGAGCGCGAGCGGTGCGGGGTCGCCCAGGCGCTCGAACATCACCGCGGCGTCACCGGCAAACTCGCCCGGCTCGCCGGCCAACAGCACGTCAACATCGCGGCTGCCGGCGCGCAGCAGGCGCGCGGCGACCAGACCGTCGCCGCCG
>PMKB01000144.1 GCA_003157595.1 Solirubrobacterales bacterium | reverse complement strand
TGCTTGCCGCGCGCCAGCGCGATCTCGACCTTCGCGTGCGAGCCCGAGAAGTAGATCCGCGTCGGCACCAGCGTCAGGCCGCGTTCGGCCGCGCGCGCCCCGAGCCGGTCGATTTCGCGCCGGTGCAGGAGCAGCTTGCGCTCGCGCTCGGGGTCATGATTCTCGCGGCTGGCCGGCGCGTAGGGCGGGATATGCACGTTGCGGAGCCACAACTCGCCGCCACGGATCGTCGCGAATCCGTCTTTCAACTGCGCGCTCCCGCCGCGCAGCGACTTGACCTCGGTGCCGGTGAGCACGATGCCGCACTCGAAGCGCTCGAGCAGGTTGAAGCGATACGACGCATAGCGGTTCGAGGCGACGTCGCCGGCGCCCACCTTCTTCTTGGCCTTGGCCACGCAGCGACAGTAGCGGCTCGGCGGCCGCCGGCACCACTCCGCGGAGCGCGAACGCCGGCTCAGGCCGGCTCGAGCTCGACGCGCCCGCGCACGGCCTCGATGCTTCGTACACGCACGCCGATCGGGTCCCCCAGGCGGATCGTCGCCCCGGCGCGGGTGCCGTGGAGGATCGTCCTCTCCTCGTTGAGCTCCCACCAGTCGCCGCGCATGCGCCGCACCGGCAGCATCCCCTCATAGCCGTCGCCGAAGGCGACGAACACCCCGGCGCCGATCAGGCCGACGACCTCGCCGTCCCAGACTCGATCGTCGTTCTCGCGCTCGAGCAGGAAGCAGCGCGCGATGTCGTCGGCCGCGCGTTCGACATCCACCGCTTCACGCTCGCGCAGCGAGGTCCACTGGCCGAGCTCGCCGAGCTCGGCCGCAGACGGGCCCTGCTCGCCGGCGCCGATCGCGCTCAGCAGCGCGCGGTGGCAGACGAGGTCCGGGTAGCGGCGGATCGGCGAGGTGAAATGGCAGTAGCGCGCCGAGCGCAAACCGGCGTGCCCGATGTTGCGTGGCGAGTAGTAGGCCTGCTTGAGCGAACGCAGAATCAGCGAGCTGAACGCCCGCCTGCCACGACCACTGGCCTTCACGTGGCGATCGACCGCCTGCGAGATCAAACCGACCAGCTCGCCCGCCTCCGACGGTCCGAGATGCTCACCGACCGCCGGAGTGGGAATCCCCAGCGACGCCAGCGCTGCCACCAGGCGCTCGACGCCCGCGTGATCGGGCTCCTCGTGGACGCGGTAGAGGGTCGGCTCGCCGCGCTCGGACAGGAGCTTGGCGACCTGCTCGTTGGCGGCGATCATCAGGTGCTCGATCAGCCGATGGGACTCGGTCTGCTCGGGAATCCGCACCGAACGCACCTGGCCGGAGCGGTCGAACCCGAACTCCGGCTCGCTGCCCTCGACCTCCAGGCCGCCGCGCTGGCGCCGGCGCTCGCCGAGTGCCCGCGCCGCCTCGCGCGCCGCTGCGAGCGCAGCAGCCCACGGCTCGCGCAGCTTCTGGTTGCCCGCGAAGATCCGATCGACGCGGTCATAGTCGAGACGCTCGTCGGAGCGGATCAGCGAGCGCGTGAAGGCGGCCCGCACGACGCGTGCGCCCGCCAACTCGAGCTCGACGCTGAGCGCCAGGCGATCCTCGCCCGGCACCAGCGAGCACTTCTCGTTCGATAGCGCGGTTGGCAGCATCGGCTCGACGCCACCGGGCACGTACACGCTCGTCGCCCGGCGCCGCGCCTCGCGATCGACGAGCGACCCGGGCGCGACATAGGCGCTCACGTCGGCGATGTGCACCCAAACGCAGACCGTGCCCGCGGCCGTCCGCTCGGCGGAGATCGCGTCGTCGAAGTCGCGTGCAGCCACCGGGTCGATCGTGAAGGTCGGCAGAGCGCGCAGGTCGCGCCGACCCGCTTCGCCGCCGCCGCTCGCATCGCGCGCCTCACGCTCCACCCGCGCATCGAAGCCCCGTGCCAGCCCACGATCGATCATCAGCGCCTCGATCACATCGCGTGCGATGTCGGGCCGGCCCAGGCGGCGGACGATCTCGGCGCGCCCGCCGCGCCGGGTCGGCGTGATCGACACCAGGACGAGATCGCCCGGCCCGGCGCCGGAGCGCCCCGTGCTGACGCTCAACTGCCCCCGGCTGGGCCCCGTCGTGCGCGCGAACAGTTCGCGCGCGACGACGAACCGCCCGCGCCGCTCGAGCACCGCCGGGAACGCGGACGCGCCGTGCCTCAACGGGCCTTGGCGGCGAGAATCGCAAGCGCCGCCTTCAACTGCGGATCGGACTTGGCGCTCGGAGCGCCGGCGACGACCACGTTGGGCTTGATGCCCCCGCCGCGGCGCAGCCCGCCGGCGCCAAGGTTCTCGCCGTCCGGCAGGAAGTACTGCCCCACGGTGACGTCGATCGCGCCGCCGTTCGATAGCGGGCGGAGCTCCTGGAAGACGCCCTTGCCATAGGTGTGCGTGCCGACGATCACCGCGCGGTGGTGATCGCGCAGCGCGCCGGCGACGATCTCGGCGGCAGAGGCGGTATGGCCGTTGACCAGCACCGCCAGCGGGATGCTCGGCGCGATCGCGTGACCGGTCGCGTCGATCGTCGCGGTCTGCTCGGCGCGTCCACGCGTGGTCACGATGACGCCGTGCGTGATGAACATGCTCGCGACCAGCTGCGCCTCGGTCACGAGGCCGCCGCCGTTGTCGCGNNGTTGTCGCGCAGGTCGAGCACGACCGCCTTGACGTGCTGGGCGAGCAGCGACGCCAGCGCCTGCGCAACCTGCGCGTGAATCCCGGGCACATCGAAGGTCGGCAACTCGATCACGCCGAGCTTGACCCCGCGATAGACCGTGGCGAGATCGGAGACGATCGGCGCCGGTGTGCTGATCACCGCGCGCTTCAGCGTGAATGTGAGCCGGCGGGTGTCGCGCTTGACCGCGAGCGTGATGGTCGTTCCGGCGCGCCCCTGGATCAGGTTGGTGGACGCATCCCGGCCGAGGCCCACGAGCGGGTGGCCGTTGACGGCGGTGATCAGGTCACCGTCCCGGATCCCCACCGCCGCGGCCGGCGTCTGCGCCAGCACGCT
>PMKB01000274.1 GCA_003157595.1 Solirubrobacterales bacterium | reverse complement strand
GCTCGAGCACGTCCCACTCAGCGAGTCGTACATGCCGGTGAGCGGAGCGAATGTCCCCTGGCCATACGACTGGTTCCACCTCAACTCGATCGCGCCGGAGCCCGACGGCAGCCTGCTGATCTCCTCGCGCGCCACCTGGACTGTCTACGACGTCGACGCGGCGACCGGCAGGATCGAGTGGCAGGCCGGAGGTCGCCGGTCCAGCTTCACGATGGGCCCGGGCGCGGCGACGGCCTGGCAGCACGACGCCCAGCCGCTCGGCGACGACACCTACAGCGTGTTCGACAACGCCGGTCCGCCGACGAGCGTGCGCCATTCCCGCGGCGAGGTCGTGCGGATCGACCCCAGGACCGACACCGCGAGCCTGGTCGCCACCGTCGCGATTGCGCGCTGGCCGATCTACGCGCAGACCCAGGGCGATCTCCAGCGCCTGCCCGACGGCAACTGGTGGATCGGCTGGGGCGACGTCAACCAGTCCTCCGAGGTGAGTCCCGCCGGCAAGCATCTGTTCGAGGCGAACACCCCGGCCGGCTCCGAGAGCTATCGCTCGCTGCGTTTCGCCTGGCACGGCAGTCCGAAGACCCGCCCATCGGTCGCGCTGGCGCGCGCAGCCGGCGGATCCGTGCGCGTATACGTGAGCTGGAACGGAGCGACCGCCGTCGCGCGCTGGCGCCTGGAGACCGGCAGCTCGCGCCGGAGCCTCGAGCCGCAACGCAGCGCCGCGAGCACCGGCTTCCAGACCGTGCTTCGCGCGCCCGGCTCCGCGCGGTTCGTCGCGGTCCAGGCGCTCGACGCCGGCGGTCGGGTGCTCGCGAGCACCCGACCGCTGGCATCGCCGCACTGAGCCTGCCAGCGCCAACGGGCCGCCGCCACGCTGGCGCAACGGCGCACCCGCGCCCGCTTTGACTTTCGTCCAGCCACACCGCGCAGGGCACCCGTTCGTTGAACTTCGGCTCCGTTGGTCGTGTCGGGTCCCTGCGCCGCCGATCAAGAACAAAATGGTTTGTCCATGGTCTACGGGCGACTCGTGCCCGGGGGGGAAACACATGAAGAGATCGGTTCCTGCGGCGCTCGGCGTCGTCATCGTTGCTCTGGCAGTGCCGGCAGCAGCGCTCGCGACCCACCAAGACGGCGGCATCCGCCATCACGGCCACGGCCACGGCCTGGTTGCGCACGGCGCCACCGGCTCAAGCGGCGCCAACAGCGTGACCTCCTACTCGGGCGGCACGCTGGTGCTCGGGCTCGCCGACGGCGGCTCGCTGACCGGCTCGGTGACCGAGCGCACCCGCTTCGTCTGTATCGGCCAGGACTGGAGCGGTGGCCGCGGCTTCGGGCACGGCTTTGGGCGCGGCGGACGCTACAACGACCGCCACTTTGGACCGACCGGATCGAGTGGATCGACCGGCAGCCACGGCTGGAGCGGCAGGACCGGCTCAACCGGCTCGACCGGCTCGAGCGGCTCGAGCGGCCACACCGCGCCGCCGCCGTGCGACAGCTCGCTGCTCGCGAGCGGCGCCCCGATCTCCTCCGCAGAGGTGCAGATCACTGCTGGAGGCGTCCTGTTCACACAGATCGTCCTGCTGCCCGCCGTCCAGTGACGCGCTGAGGCTCGGAAGTGAGGCGGCGGCTCGGGGCGCAGTCCGGGGCCGCCGCCCCGCTCCCGACCGCGTCGCGCAGCGTTCTCGCCTTCGCGCGACGCCATCCAGCGATGCCGAGCAAACGACTACGGTGTTCGGTGTGGAGGGGTCGAGATTCAGCCGGCGCACATTCGTGCGCCGGAGCGCGTTCGGCGCGCTCGGGGCGAGCACGCTCGCCGGGTGCGGCGGTGCGGCTGGCCCGACTTCGGCGACCTCCACTTCCAGCTCGACACGCTCCACGGCGACCGCCACCAGCGCCGCCGGCCCGCCGACGCCGGCGCAGTGGGCGGCGCTGCGCGAGTCGCTCTCGGGGCAGCTGGTCCTGCCGGCGCAGGCCTCCTATGCCCAGTCCAAGCTCGTCTATGACCTGCGCTTCGAGGACGCGGAGCCGGCGGCGATCGCCTACGCCGCCTCGGCCGCCGATGTCCAGCGCCTCGTCGACTTCGCGCGAGCGCACGCGCTTGCTCCGATCCCCCGCTGCGGGGGCCACAGCTACGCCGGCTACTCGACGGGTTCGGGGCTCGTGATCGATGTCGGAGCGATGAACGGTGTCCGTGTCGCCGGCTCGACCGCGACGGTCGGTGCGGGCACCCGCCTCGTCGAGCTCTACAGTGCGCTGGCCGGCGCGGGGGTGCTCGTGCCCGGCGGCAGCTGCCCGACCGTGGGCATCGCGGGGCTCGCGCTGGGCGGCGGCGTCGGCGTGCTCGGCCGCCGCTACGGCCTGACGGCCGACGTGCTCGAGTCGCTCGAGCTGGTCACCGCCGACGCCCGCCTGCTCACGGCGCACGCGGCCGGCGAGCCCGATCTCTACTGGGCGAGCCGCGGCGGCGGCGGACGCAATTTCGGCATCGTCACCTCGCTGCAATTCGCCGCCGCGCCGATTCCCCCGCTGGCCCTGTTCACGCTCGAGTACCCCTGGGCGGCGGCGTCGGATCTGCTGGGGGCCTGGGCGGGGTGGATCGCCG
>PMKB01000096.1 GCA_003157595.1 Solirubrobacterales bacterium | reverse complement strand
AGCAGCATCGAGGCGTGGCCGCAGGAGAGCACGAAACGATCGCGATTCGGCCAGGCCGCGTTGGCCGGGCTGTGGCGCATCACGCGGGTGTAGAGCGTGTAGGCCACGGGAGCCAGCGCCATCGGCGTGCCCGGGTGGCCGGAGTTCGCCTTCTGCACGGCATCCATCGCAAGCGTGCGAATCGTGTTGACGCAGAGCTCGTCGAGGTCGCTGGCGGTGGGGGCTGTGCTCATCTACTTTCTCCGTTCTGACGGTTCAGTTCGCTGCGCGCGAGCAGCGCGGCGCCGCGCACGCCGGCCTGCGGGCCGGACCGCGCGACGCGAATCTCGGTTGCGGTTCCGACTCCGTGGAGCACGTACTGGAGCGCGACGGCGCGGGCCGGCCCGACCAGCAGCTCCCCGGCTGACGATACGCCACCGCCGATCGCGACGACCTGCGGGTCGAAGGTGTTGATCGCATTCGCCACGCCGACGCCGAGCCGGCGCCCGAGCGTGGCCACGCACTCGACCGCGACGCTGTCGCCCTCCTTCGCCGCGGCGACCGCGTCCGGGCCGCCAACCGCTCCCCGCTGTGCGAGCGTGCGCCCGAGCGCCGAGTCCGGGTGCTCGCGCGCGGCCTCGCGTGCGAGGCGGTCGAGCACGTGCCCGGCGGACAGCGACTCGAGCGATCCCGGCTGGGGGAAGATGGCCTGCGCGGGCGGGATCTGCTCGTCGATCGAGACGAGCGTCATCCCGAGTTCGCCCGCAGCGCCCGTCGCACCGCGGTAGGAGCGTCCGTCGATCACGATTCCGCCGCCGACGCCGGTGCCGACGGTGAACATCACGAGGCTGTGGATGTCGAGCAGCCCGTCCGCGTCGTGGGCTTCGGCGAGGGCCGCGACGGTGGCGTCGTTGTCGACGAAGACCGGTAGGGCGAGGCGATCGCTCAACACGGCGCGCAGCGGGACGTCCTGGAGCGGGACGTTGACGCTCGAGCGCGCGCGGCCGGTGGCGAACTCGACGACCGAGGGGATGCCGATGCCGACCGCCTCAGGCGTTTCGCCGGCGGCCACCGCCTCGACCTGGGCGACGATCTGGGCGATCAGCGCGTCCGCGCTGGTGCGGTCGGTCGGCCGCACCAGCGGCTCCCCGGTGGCGGTGCCGCGAAGCGCCGCGACCGACGTCTTGGTGCCGCCGACATCCACGCCGATCACGAAACTGTGCGCGCTCATTGGTTGGCAAGCTATCAGCAGCCTTGCGCGCAGCTGTCAACGTCCTGGCGAGGGGTCCGACCCACTGCCTCGGCGGCGCGGCGCGGGCGTATACGCTGAGCGCCGTGACGGATCATCCGAGCACCACGCCACCCGACCGCAACCTGGCGCTCGAGCTGGTCCGCGTGACCGAGGCCGCGGCGCTCGGCGCTTCGCGCCTGATCGGCCGCGGCGACAAGGAGGCGGCGGATCAGGCGGCGGTCAACGCGATGCGTCACATGCTCGACAGCGTGCACATGGACGGGGTCGTGGTGATCGGCGAGGGCGAGAAGGACGAGGCGCCGATGCTCTTCAACGGCGAGCGCATCGGCGACGGCAGCGCCCCGGCGGTTGACATCGCCGTCGACCCGGTCGAGGGCACGACGGTGACGGCGCGCGGCATGCCCAGCGCGCTGTCGGTGATCGCGCTCTCGCCGCGCGGCACGATGTTCGACCCGGGGCCGTGCGTTTACATGGAGAAGATCGCCGGAGGCGTCGAGATCGCCGACCTGCTCGACCTCGACCGGCCGATCGGCGAGACGGTCGAGCTGGTCGCCGCCCGCAAGGGGATCGAGGTCGCCGACGTCACCGTCGTGATGCTCGACCGTCCGCGTCACACGCAGGCGATCGCGGCGATTCACGAGGCGGGCGCCCGCGTGCGGCTGATCAGCGACGGTGACGTCTCGGCCGGGATGCTGGCATGCAGCGAGCGCTAACCGGTTGACCTGCTGTGGGGCATCGGCGGGACGCCCGAGGGCGTGCTCACGGCGGCGGCGATCAAATGCATCGGCGGGCAGCTGCTGGGGCGGCTGTGGCCGCGCGACGACCGCGAGCGTCAGGCGGCGATCGACGCCGGATACGACCTGGAGCGCGTGCTCGACCGCGACGATCTGGTCGCCGGCGACGACTGCGTCTTCTCGGCGACCGGAATCACCGACGGCGACGTGCTGCAGGGCGTCCGCTACCCGAGCGCCGGAGGGGCCACCACCGAGTCGCTCGTCACACGCTCGCGCTCGGGAACGATCAGGCGGATCAGGGCGACGCACGACCGTGTGAAGCTCCGGGCGGTCGCCGGCAAGCGGTACTAGAGGCGCGGGTGGTGCTGAGCCCAGAACGACTGTGGATGCTGTCTATCGCCCTGCGCAAGCGCGGCTACAACAGGCTTGCGCTCTGGGTCAAGAAACTCAACTCGGTCATCTACCACAACTCCCTGGCCCCCGGTGCGTCGGTCAGCCCCGACATCCGCTTCGGCCATCACGGCTGCGGGACGATGGTGCACAGCAACGTCGTCAGCGGCCGCCGGGTGCGAATCTGGCACAACGTCACGATCGCCGTGCGCGCCCGCTCGGGCTGGGCCACACCGCACGGGATCATCATCGAGGACGACGTCAGGATCGGCGCCAACTCGGTGATCATCACCCCGTTCGAACAGAGCCTGCGGATCGGCCGGGGCGCACGGATCGGGGCCGGCGCGGTCGTCACACATGATGTCCCGCCGGGAGCGGTCGGCGTGAGCCAGCCGGCGCGGGTGCTGCTGCGCGAGCAGGCCGCCGCCGATGACTCATCCGAAGAGGAGCTCCTGAACCCGCCCGACTAGCCTCGGCCCCGTGGACACCGGGCGCCGGGCTGCATCGTG
>PMKB01000204.1 GCA_003157595.1 Solirubrobacterales bacterium | reverse complement strand
CCCACCGGCAACCTCGACTCGCGCTCGGGCGCGGAGGTGCTCGGCTTCCTGCGGCGCAGCGGCGACGAGTTCGGCCAGACGATCGTCATGGTCACCCACGACGCGCACGCGGCCTCGCACGCCGATCGCCTGGTCGTGCTCGGCGACGGGCGGATCGTGCGCGACGGCGAGGCCCTCGACGCGGGCGGCGTGCTCGACCTGATGAAGTCGCTGAGCCGATGACCGCGGTCGTGGTGCGCGGGTTCTTCTCGCGCAAGCTGCGCGCGGTTCTGACCGGCATCGCGGTCGCGCTCGGCGTCGCGCTGATGTCGGGCACCTACATCCTCACCGACACGATCGACCACTCTTTCGCGGCGATCTTCGCGACCGGCGCGGCGAACCGCTCGGTCGTCGTCGTCCCCCACCAGGGACTCGGTGCGAGCGCGGCGGTGCAGAGCGCGACGATCGGCCGCGCGACGCTTCAGCGCGTGCAGCGGGTGCCCGGGGTGGCGGTCGCCGCCGGCGAGGTGTTCGCCGTCGCGACGCTGTTCGATTCCCACGGCAAGCGGCTGAACACAGCGGCGCCCAGCTTCGCCGTCTCGCTTCTGCCGCCGCGCTTCGAGGACTTCTCCACCGTCAGCGGCACGCTGCCGCGCGACGGCGGCTCGGTCGCCCTCGACGAGGCGACCGCGCAGCGCGAGGGGCTGAAGGTCGGCCGGCGCCTGCGCGTGGCGGGCGCGACGACCGCCGCCACCTACCGCATCGTCGGCATCCTGCGCTTCGCCGGCTCGACGTCCTTTGGCGGCGCGGGCGTGGCGCTCGTCACGTTGCCCCAGGCGCAGCTGCTCGCCGGCGAGCCGAACTCCTACGACGACCTCGTGATCGCGGCCAAGCCCGGCGTCAGTCCGGCAACGCTGCGCGAGCGGATCCGCGCGGTGCTGCCGCGCACACTCGATGTCCGCACCGGTGTGCAGGAGGCCGCACAGCAGACCTCCGACCTCGAGAGTCAGCTCGGCTTCCTGCGCACGTTCCTGTTGATCTTCGCCTACGTCGCGCTGTTCGTCGGCGCCTTCATCATCTTCAACACCTTCTCGATCACCGTCGCGCAGCGAACTCGCGAGTTCGGCCTGCTGCGCACGCTCGGCGCGACGCGCGGCCAGATCGTGCGGTCGGTCGTCGCGGAGGGCGGGATGCTCGGCTTCGGCGGCGCGCTCCTCGGCCTGCTCGCGGGCTTCGCGCTGGCGCCCGGGCTCGACCAGCTGTTCAAGGCGTTCGGCGCCGACCTCCCCGACAGCGGCACGGTCGTCGAGTTCCGCACGGTCTGGGTCTCGCTGCTGGCCGGCACCGGCGTGACCGTCTTGGCGGGCCTTCTGCCGGCGCTGCACGCGGCCCGCGTGACGCCGATCGCAGCGATGCGTGAGGGGGTCCCGCTCGAGCGCGCGCAGCGCAGCCCGCGCCGGCGGCGGATCGTGTTCGCCCTGATCACCGCCTACGTCCTCGTGCGGTTGGCCCTCGTCGTGAGCAGCGGCGCCGGAATCGTGACGATCGCGGTCCTGGTGGCGTTCGTCCTTGCGGTCCGCGTCCCGGCCTCGCGCCGGCGGATCGGGAAGGTCCTCTCCGCCGCCGTCGTGGGCCTCGCCCACGTGCTGTCTCGGCCCTTCACCTGGCGCGGGAGCATCACCGCGCGCCTGGCGCGCGACAACACGATCCGCCATCCCGGGCGCACCGCCGTGACCGCGGCGGCGCTGATGATCGGCCTGGCCCTCGTCAGCCTGATTTCGATCCTGGCTGCCGGGACGAAGGCCTCGATCAACCAGGCGATCGACGCCTCGTTCGCCGGCAATCTGATCGTCCAGAACTCCTCGACCTCCGGCAACGCCGGCATCCCGACCGAGATCCCGGCTGCGCTGCGCGCCATCCCGGGCGTCGCGCAGGTCACTCCGATCGCCTTCACCGAGGGCAGGGTCAACCACCTCAAGGGCACCCAGACGATCACCGCGCTCGAGCCGGCCAGCTTCTCCCGGGTCTACCGGATCGATTGGGATCACGGCAACGACGCGACGCTCGCCCAGCTCGGCACGACCGGCACCGTCCTGACCAAGACCTTCGCCTCCGCCAACCACCTGAAGCTCGGGCAGACGCTCTCGGTGCTGACCGCCTCCGGGCGGCGCATCCGCCTCGTCGTGCGCGGAATCGCGACCGACAACGCGCGCCTGCTCGCCGACCTCACGATCACGCTGACGCTCGCGCGCAGCGCCTTCTCCCAGCGCGTTGACGCGCTCGACTTCGTCAGCTACCGGCCGGGCGTGACCAACTCAGCGGTGCAGCCGCGGGTCAACCGGATCCTCGCCGCCCGCTTCCCGCAGGCCGAGTCCCAGACCGCCGCGCAGTTCAAGAAGTCGCTCGCGAGCCAGGTGGACACCCTGCTCGCGCTGATCTACGTGCTGCTGGCGCTGTCGGTGATCGTCTCGCTGTTCGGGATCGTCAACACGCTCGTCCTCTCGATCTTCGAGCGCACGCGCGAGCTGGGGATGCTGCGCGCGATCGGCACCTCACGCCATCAGGTCCGCCAGATGATCCGCTACGAGTCGATCATCACCGCGCTGATCGGAGGCGTGCTCGGGATCGGGCTGGGCGTCGTGCTCGCGGTGGTCCTCGCCGCGACCGCCCTGTCGGGATCGGGATTCGTGCTCGTGATCCCCGTCGCGACAGTGATCATCCTGTTCGTCCTCGCGGGCATGGCCGGCCTGGCCGCAGCCGCCTGGCCGGCTCGCCGCGCCGCCAAGGTCGACATCCTCGCGGCGATCGCAACCGAGTAGCGCTCGCCGGTCATTAGGTGCTCCGGCGGCCAAGCCGCCTGCGCATGGGGGTGTTTGACAGCGCTTCGCGCCGCCAAACACGCCGCAACAAAAGTTGCCGCGTGCGAGCAGCGATGCAGTGGTTGGCGGATCGCGCCGACCTGGGTTGAATGGGCGCCGTGAGCGTGCGGAGTGCATCGAGCTGGCTGGAGGGCTCGCCCGACTGGGCCTGGCCCGGTCTGAAGCCCGTGGTCGAGGTCGGGCCGGCGGCCTGGGTGCCGGCCCTGCCGCGGATCGAGCTGCCGCCTGCGCGCGTGGCGGTGCGCCAGCGCCCGCGCTCGCTGCCCAGACCGCTACGCCTGGCGCGTCTGGCCCTGCTGATCGCCGTCGCCGCCGGGACGTTCGTGGTCAGCAGCGGAATCGCGCTCAGCGGGCCGGCCGCCCCCACGACGCTCGTGCCGGTGCGCCTGGACGTCGCGCTGACGAGTCCGTTCGCAGCGCCCGCCCCGCTGCTGGCCGATGTCGTCGCCCATGCGACGCCGGCGCTCGGCGTGCTCGCCCCGGCGCTGCCGCAGCCGGTCACGATCTCATCAGACTCGGCCGGCAGTGCGATCGCTTCGATCACCTATCCCTCCGCGGCGCTCGGCTGGCGCGACCGCTACCTCGTCTATCTGCCGCCGGGCTATCAGGCCAGCGCGACCCGCCGCTACCCCGTGCTCTACCTGCTCCACGGCGAAGACCAGCCGGGCGGCTCCTTCCTGCGGCTCGGCCTGCAGCCGACGCTCGACCACCTGATCGCAACGCACCGCATCAAGCCGCTGATCGCCGTGATGCTCCAGGGCGCCGGGTCTCCGCAGAACTGGCTCAACACCGCCGGCCCGCGCTACTACAGCTACGTCGCCGAGGTGCAGCGCCTGACCGATCGGGTGCTGCGCACGATCCCGAACCGCGCCGCGCGGGGGATTGCCGGCTACTCGATGGGCGGCTTCGGCGCGATGAACGTGGCGCTCGAGCAGCTGCGGAGCTATTCGGTCGTCGAGAGCTGGGAGGGCCAGTTCGCCAACCTCTCCCCCCTCCTCGCCGCCGACCGGCCGCTGCTCGCGCACCTGCCGCTGCACGCGTTCGTCTGGGGGGGCGCGCAGGACACGGTCGTCAACGCCGCGCTTGACGCGCCATGGGCGACGGCGATGCGCGCCGCCGGCGCGCAGGCCCGCAGCGCCGTCTATCCCGGCGCGCACGCGTTCGCCCCGATCGAGCGCCATCTGGCGCAGATGCTCAGCTTTGCGGGCCGCGCGCTGACCAGCTGAGCGCGTCGGCGATCACCAACCCGTGGTCGAACGCCAGCGGCGGCAGCGCGCCGACCCCGAACCAGCGCGCGTCGCTCGCGTCGTCGCCGCTCCGGGCGTCGAGCTCCGAGCCGGCGCGCAGCACGTAGACGACCGAGACCGTGGGCCCACGCGGGTCTCGCCCGGGCGTGTCGTAGATGCCGAGCAACTCGAGCGGCCCGGCTTCGATCCCCGTCTCTTCCGCCAGCTCACGCGCCGCGCCTGCGATCACGCGCTCCCCCGGCTCGATGAACCCGCCGGGCAGCGCCCACGATCCGGCGAACGGATCGCCTCCCCGCTCGATCAGCAGCACGCGCGCCGGAGGATCGCCGGCGAGCGCGACCACGTCCACGGTCAGCGCAGGGCCCTTCACGCGCGCCCGTAGACGGGGATGTGCGCGCCGCTGATCGCTGCAGACTCCTCGGCGCACAGGAAGCGGATGACCTGCGCGATCTGCTCGGGCGTCACCCAGCGGGAATGGTCGGCGTCGGGCTGGGAGGCCCGGTTGGCGGGTGTGTCGATCACGCTCGGCAGGATCGCGTTCGCCCGCAGGCCGTCCGCCGTGTACTCCGCGGCCAGAGCGTCGACGAACGCCAGCACCGCGGCCTTGGACGAGATGTAGCCGGCGGCACCGGGGAACGGCCGCAGCGCCGCGCGCGTCGAGACGCAGACGATCGCGCCCGCGCCGGCCTCCAGCATCCGCGGCAGCGCCGCCTGGCAGAGCAGGTAGGCGGGACGCAGGTTGAGGCGGAACTGGCGTTCGAACTCCTCGACCGGCGTCTCGTGCACGCGGCCGCCGGAGGCGAACCCGCCGACGAGGTTGACGAGCGCCGCAAGGCGATCGCCGGCCGCCGCCACCACCGCCGCCGCGGCCACCGGGTCGAACAGGTCGGCGGCGACCAGCTCGAGCTGCGGGTGTGGCTCCACGCGCTCGAGCTCGCGCTCGTCGACGTAGGGCACCACGACCTGCCAGCCCGCCGCAAGCAGTGTGCGCGTGACCGCGCTGCCCAGCCCGCCGGTGCCTCCGCTGACGACCACACTCGAGTTCATGCCGGATACCCTAGAGCGAGTCTCGAGCTGGGCGTGCGCCGGCTGCGTCCCATGGCCCGCGCTCGCCACGGAACCGTCCGCGGGCCGGGCTACCTTCCTTGCATGCTCATTCGCGAGGTCAGCGACGGGACCGATCTCGACCAGGTGCTGATGGTCCGCGAGATCGACAAGCGCGTCAAGCGCGACGGCGGCGAGTTCCTGCGGTTGACGCTCGGCGACCGCTCCGGGCAGGTCGTGGCGATGGTCTGGGATGGCGTGCCGGATGTCGCTCCGCTGGTTGCCGCGGGGCAGCCGGTGCGCGTGGTCGGCCGCTACGTCGTGCATCCGCGCTACGGTCCGCAGGTCAACCTGCAGGCGCTGCGCCCGGCCGAGCCGGGCAGCTACGAGCTCGACGACCTGCTCGACGGCCCGCTGCGCAACGCCGAGCAGATGGAGGGCGATCTGCGCGAGCTGGTCGCCACGGTTCGCCAGCCGCACCTGCACGCTCTGCTCGAGCGCCTGATCGGCGCCGGCGCCGATCGCTGGCCAGCCTACCGCGACGCGCCGGCGGCAAAGTTCTACCACCAGGCCTACCGCCACGGACTGCTCGAGCACTGCCTCACCGTCGGCCAGGCGGTCAGCGCGATTTCCGCCACCTTCCCGGGCATCGACCGCGACGTCGCGGTCACCGGCGCGCTGCTGCACGACATCGGCAAGCTCGATGCCTACACCGACGATCCGGCCAACATCGAGCTGACCGACGACGGTCGGCTGCAGGGCGAGATCGCGCTCGGCTACTACCGCGTGCGCCGCGAGATCGAGGAGATCGGGGGCTTCCCGCCGTCGCTCGCGAAGGAGCTTCTGCACATCATCCTCTCCCACCACGGCACCCACGAGCACGGCAGCCCGGTGCTGCCCGCGACCCGCGAGGCCACGCTCGTCCACATGATCGACAACCTCGGCGGCCGGCTCGGCAGCTTCGACCGGCTCGAAAAGGAGCTGCGCGAAGGCGAGCGCTGGTCGAGCTTCGACCGCGCCCTGGGCGGCGGCGCCTACTTCGGCGGCCACGACGCGCTGGAAGAAGCCTCGCGCCGCGACGCCGCGTAGCGCTCCGCGTTCAGCAGCCCGCGGCGATGTTCAGGGCGCCGCGGAGCTTGGCGGGCGATCGTGCCGAGGTCGGCGGGCCGGTGCGCCAGTGCAGCGGGTGTGTTGACGATCGTGAGCGTCGAGGCTGAGGTGGCCCCGACGTAGCGGTTGGAGTCGCCGACCACGACGCGCCGCCCGCCGTCGACCAGCGCCAGGCCGAGCCGCCAAGGGCGTCGCCGCCAGCCACGGTTGGGTCGATCCGCAAGCGGTCGCTCAGACGATGGCGGTCCCATCGGGACCCGCCTTCGCACGGCGGACAGTGGCTCACGCCTGCGCGGGAAGGCGCCCCGTCTGCGACGCTGCGGGTATGCGTGTGGTCGCACTGGCGCGAGCCGCGGTGGGAGCGACCCTGGCCGCGGCGGCGCTCGCCATCGCGGGCTGCGGCGCCGCGCACACAACGGCTTCGAAGACGCCGAGTTGTATGCGCCAGCCGCACTCGTTCTCGCCGTATGTGCTCTCCGGGTCCAGGCTCACGGTTCGCGCCGGCGTGATCGTCTACGCCGTGGAGGGCGAGCCCGAGGAGTACATGACGGCGCCCAATCCGTCGGTGTTCCCGTGGCTTGCCCCGCTGTCGTCCGATCCTGGGGTTCTCAGCTCTGTCCGGCTCTGCAAGACCTACGTTTCGGGGTTTGGCGGCCCTGAGCAGATCTTTGCGTTCCGCGCGAAGCGCGCCGGGAGAGCGGTGTTGTCCGCGTCCCTGGCACCAGCTTGGCGATCGGTCAGGCGCGCGCCGAGACGCTTCGTGGCAACCGTCACCGTCCGGCGCTGAGCACGGTCGGTTGCGCCTACGGCCCAGATGCTTGCTAGCGCAAGTACCGTTTGCGGCCAAAACCGCGCAAATACGGGGCCTCCAGCGCCGCCGGGACGCACGCGGCGTCTATGGTTCTTCGCCAGATGGCCAAGGACACCGAGAAGCTGATCCGCCAGCTCTCTCTGATCTCCTATCTGATGGCCGAGCGCCGCCCGGTCACCGCGCTCGACATCAAGCGGGACGTCGAGGGCTACAGCGGCATGAACGAGGACGCCTTCGCGCGGCGCTTCTACGCCGATCGCGCGGAGCTCGAGTCGCTGCGCATCCCGCTGACGGTCGAGAAGCCCGTCGACGGCGTCGCCGAGCAGGAGAACTACTCGCTGCGCCCGGAGAACTTCCACCTCCCGGCGATCGAGTTCTCGGACTCCGAGCTGGCCGCGCTGGCCACCGCGCTGTCGCTGCTCGACGGCGAGTTCGCCTACGCCGAGCCGCTGCGGCTCGCGCTGCAGCAGATCACCTGGGGACGGCCGAGCCCGCTGGCGGCGCCCGACCAGCACGGTGTCGCGCTCGGTATCACGGCCTCGGCCGGCGGGCATGAGCTATCGCACTCCCTGGCGAAGATCGAGACCGCGATCTTCCGCCACAAGACGATCACCTTCGAGTACTTCACGATGGAGCGCGGCGAGGTCGGGCTGCGCACGGTCGACCCCTATCACCTGCTCTTCCGCGGCGGCCAGTTCTATCTGCTCGGCTACGCGCACGAACGCGAGGCGCTGCGCGTGTTCCGGCTCTCGCGGATCCGCGGCAAGGTCGCCTACGCGACCAAGGCCGAACACGACTTTCGCCGTCCCGCCGACTTCGACCCGCGCGCCTACGCCAACCTCGCCACCTGGCAGTTCGGTGAGATCGCCGGCAGCGCCGAGATTCGCATCGCCGAGCGCATCGCCTGGCTGCTTGAGCGCCACTTCGGCCGCTACGGCGAGATTCGCGAGATCGAGGGCAGCGCCGACCGGCTGTTCGTGACCGAGTACGCGAGCGAGCGACAGCTGATCTCCTGGGTGCTCGGGCTCGGCGAGAACGCGAGCGTTCTCGCTCCGCCGGCGCTTGCGGCCGAGTTGAAGCGGCGGGTGGCTCTGTTGGTCGAGCGCCACACCAAGCCGCCGTCGGGCACCGAGCACGCGGTCGAGCCGCCGCCGCCCGCGCTCACCGGCCACAACGGCAACGGCCACGCGTCGACCCGCGCCGACACGGCGATTCGGCCCGAGCGCTTCGCTCGCCTGGTCACACTGGCCTCGATCCTGATCCAGGCGGGGCGCGCTGGGAGCCGGCTCGCGATCACGGAGGTGTGCGAGCGCCTGCAGATCAGCGACGGCGAGCTGCGCGAGGACATCGGCGTGTTGAACGTCGTCAACTTCGGCGGCGGCTCATACGTGCTCTACGCCGAGATCGACGAACAGGACGGCACGATCGAGGTCGATCCTGAGCCCTACAGCGACAACTTCGCGCGCCCGGCTCGCCTGCTGCCGGTCGAAGCCAAGGCGCTGGTGGCGGCGATCGACCTGATCGGCGAGCATCTGCCGCAGGGCTCGCTGACCTCCGCGCGTGCGAAGATCGTGCGCGCCTTGGGTGAAGATCCGATGGAGCAGGGCCTGCAGGTCGCTCATCTCGGCGCGGATGACTCCGCGGTCACCCGCGTGATCTCGAAGGCGATCAAGAGCCACGTGCTGCTCGAGCTGGATTACTACAAGGAGAACGAGGACGAGTACTCCGCGCGGCGCGTCGAGCCCTATGCGCTGATGAACGGTCGCGAAGGCTGGTATGTCGCGACGTTCGACCCCGCAAAGGGCGACGTTCGCCATTTCCGTCTGGACCGCGTCCGCCGCGCCGAGCTGACCGACGAGCACTTCGAGCCGCGCCCCGAGGTCAACCCGTCGGCCGACGTCGACGGTTGGCCGCGCACCGGCGAGGTCAGCGCATCGCGGCGCGCCCGGGTCTGGATCTCACCAGAGCGCGCGCGCTGGGCGCGCGAGCAGCGCAAGGTCGTCGGCGTCTGGGACGACGGCTCGATCGCTGTCGAGCTGAGCTTCGCGGGCGTGGACTGGCTGGTACGCGAGGTGCTCAAGGAGGCAGGGGACGCGGCGGTGCTGGATCCGCCCGACGCCCGCGCCGCGGTGCTCGCGGCGGCGGCCCGCATCGCGTGAGCCGGCGCGACGAGATCCGGATGAGCGACGAGGAGCTCGATGCCTTCGTGCACGAGCAGCGCACGCTGATCTGCGCGACGATCGGGCGCGATGGTGCGCCTCACGTCATGCCGCTGTGGTACCTCGTACGCGACGGCGATCTGTGGGCCTGGACCTACGCCGCGTCGCAGAAGGTTCGCAACCTCGAACGCGACTCGCGCGCCACGCTGGCGATCGAGGCCGGCGTGCACTACGACGAGCTGCGCGGCGTGATGCTCTCGACCGAGGCTGTGATCGAGCGCGACAGCGACTTCGTCGCCGCGCTCGGGCTCGCTCTGTACGAGCGCTACATCCAGGGCGAGGAGCTGCCGGCCGAGGTGCGCGCGAGCATCGCGAAGCAGGCGCCCAAGCGCGTCGCCATCCGCTTCGTCGAGTACAGCCGCACGAGCTGGGATCACCGCAAGCTGGCGGCCGCGCCGTGAAGGGGCTGATCCTCTCCGGCGGCAAGGGAACGCGTCTGCGGCCGATCACCCACACCAGCGCCAAGCAGCTGATCCCGGTCGCCAACAAGCCCGTGCTCTTCTACGGCATCGAGGCGCTCGCGACTGCCGGGATCGAGGACGTCGGCATCATCATCGCGCCCGAGACGGGAGAGGAGATCCGCGCGGCAGCCGGCGACGGCTCGCGCTTTGGCGTGCACATCACCTACATCGTCCAGGACGTCCCCGCCGGCCTCGCGCACGCGGTGCTCACGGCCGAGCCCTTCCTCGGTGACGATCCTTTCGTCATGTACCTCGGCGACAACCTCCTGCAGGGTGGGATCGTCGACCTCGTCGAACGCTTCAAGACCTCGCAGTGCGACGCACTGATCCTGCTCACACCGGTGCCCGATCCCGAGAACTACGGCGTCGCGGAGCTCGACGGCGACCGCGTCGTGCGGCTCGTGGAAAAGCCACGGTCGCCGGTCAGCGACCTGGCGCTCGTCGGCGTCTACATGTTCACGGCAAGCGTGCACGACGCGGCGCGCGCAATCACTCCCAGCGCGCGCGGCGAGCTCGAGATCACCGACGCGATCCAGAATCTCGTCGACAGCGGTCTGCGCGTCGAGCCGCACATCGTGTCGGGCTGGTGGAAGGACACCGGTCAGCTCGCGGACATGCTCGAGGCCAACCGGCTGATCCTTGACGTGATGGAGGCCCGCTGTGACGGCGTGCTCGAGGACTCTCAGCTGGACGGTCGCGTGGTCGTGGCCGCCGGCGCACGGCTGGAGCGATCGACCGTGCGCGGACCCGCGATCATCGGCGCCGGCGCGCGGCTGATCGACGCCTACGTCGGGCCCTACACGGCGATCGGCGATCGCTGCCTGATCGAGTCGGCCGAGGTTGAGAACTCGATCCTGCTGACCGGTTGCGAGGTCCGCCGCCTCGACGGACGCGTCGAGTCCTCGCTGCTTGGCCGCAACGTGAGGATCGTGCGCGACGGGCGCCAGCCGCGGGCCTATCGCTTCATGCTCGGGGACAGCTCCGAAGTGCGGGTTCCGTGATGCGGGTGCTCGTCGCCGGTGCGGGCGGGATGCTCGGAGCGGACGTGGTGGCCGTCGCGGGCTCGCGCGGGCATGAGTGCTTTGGCCTCGCGCGTGGCGAGCTGGACGTCACTGACGAGCATGCCGTCGAGGCGACGATCGCGCGACTGGCCCCGGAGGCGATCGTCAACTGCGCGGCGTGGACCGACGTCGAAGGCGCCGAGAGCCTGGAGCCGGCGGCGCTCGCGGTCAACGGCACCGGCGCCGGCAACCTTGCGCGCGCCGCGGCAGCGGTCGGCGCGCACCTCGTTCAGGTCTCGACCGACTACGTCTTCGATGGCACAGCCACGCGGCCCTACGTCGAGTCCGATCCGACCAACGCGCTGTCGGCCTACGGGCGCACCAAGCTCGCCGGAGAAGGGGAGGTGATCGCGGCGTCGCGCGAGCACGCCGTCGTCCGCACGGCCTGGCTGTTCGGCCCCGGCGGGAAGAACTTCGTCACGACCATGTTGCGCCTCGGCGCCGGCGCCGGCGACGAGCTTGCGGTCGTCACCGACGAGGTCGGCTGTCCGACCTATACCGGCCACCTCGCGCCGCGGCTGGTCGAGTTCGCCGAGCGTCGCGCCGCCGGCGTGTTTCATCTGGCCGGCGCCGGGCACTGCTCACGCAACGCCTTCGCAAAGGCCATCTTCGAAGCCGCGGGGCTGCACCTGCGCGTGACCGAGACCACCCAGGCCCAGCTCGCGATGGCGGCGCCGCGCCCGCCCTGGAGCGTGCTCGGCTCCGAGCGCGACGTCGAGCCCCTGCCGAGCTGGCACGACGGGTTGGCGGCCTACCGCGCGAGGGCGCCCGAGGTGTTCGGGCAATGAAGCTCCTGGTCTGTGGTGGCGCGGGCTTCATCGGTAGCAACTTCGTTCGCGTCCGCCTGGCCGCCGGCGAGGACGAGATCGTCGTGCTCGACAAGCTGACCTACGCCGGGCGCCGCGAGAACCTCCGGGACTTCGAGAGCGACCCGCGCTTCGCGTTCGTGCACGGCGCGATCGAGGATCCGGCTGCGGTCGCCGCGGCGCTGGAGGGCTGCTCGGCGGTCGTCAACTTCGCCGCGGAGACGCACGTCGACCGCTCGATCNNACCGACGAGGTCTACGGCTCGATCGAGGAGGGCTCCTTCACCGAATCCTCGCCGCTTGACCCCTCATCTCCCTACAGCGCGACCAAGGCCGGCGCGGATCTGCTGGTCTCCTCCTACCACCACACCTTCGGCACCGAGACGCTGATCTGCCGCGGCTCGAACAACTACGGGCCCAACCAGTACCCCGAGAAGCTGATCCCGCTGATGGTCCTGAACGCGCTCGCGGGCGACCGGCTGCCGGTCTACGGCGACGGCCTGAACGTGCGCAACTGGCTGTTCGTGGAGGACTTCGCAAGCGCGATCGGCCAGGTCCTCGAGCACGGCACCCCGGGCGAGGCCTACAACGTCGGCGGACCGGACGAGTGCCCCAACATCGAGGTTGTAAGGCGCATCCTCGAACTGTGCGGCCGCGACGAATCGCTGATCGAGTACGTCAGCGACCGTCCCGGCCACGACCGCCGCTACTCGCTCTCATCCGAAAAGGTCCGGGCGCTCGGCTGGTCGGCGGCGATGCGCTTTGACGTCGGGATCGAGCGGACCGTCCAGTGGTATCGCGACAACGCCTGGTGGTGGGAGCCGATCCGTAGCGGCGCCTATCGCGACTACTACCGGCGCCAGTACGGCCTCTCGCTGGATACGCCCGAGAGCTGACGCGCTCAGGCTCGCACCGTCCGCGTCCGGCGGGCCGCCTGTCCCGCGATGCCGCGATCAGACCGACGAGGCCGAAGTGATCCGCCAGCCGGCCTTCTCGTGCGCCAGCGACACGGTCTGAATCACCTTCTTGCCGTTGTCCTCGGTCTGAACGCGCGCCGTCGCGACGGAGCCGGCCAGCTTGATGGACTCGACCGTCAGCGTGAAGTCGTCGACCGTCTTGAGCTGGTTGTCGATCTTCGTCTGGCAGCTGCCGGACTTGTTGAGCACGCTGCGCACCGCGCTTCCGAGGACGTGCTCGCAGATGTCGAGGCCCTTGCCCGAACTGGAATCGCTCGCCAGCAGGTTCAGGGTGGTGGCGACGGCCGCCTTCTGACCCGTGAAGCCGCTCGAGTTCGAGCTGCTGGTGGGCGTCAGCGAGCAGCCGCCGAGCATGACTGCTAGACAGGTGCTACCGACGATGACGACGCGCGACCAGATGGCGCAGAGCCTACGCGACGGAGGGCTCGCCGCGCTCGCCGGCGAGATCGAGTCCTGCCGTCGCTGCCCGCGGCTCGTGTCGTGGCGCGAGCAGGTTGCGCGCGAGAAGCGCGCCGCCTACTCCGCGGAGACCTACTGGGGGCGCCCGATCGCCGGCTTCGGCGACGCCGGCGCGCGGATCGCGATCCTCGGCCTCGCGCCCGGCGCCCACGGCGCAAACCGTACCGGCCGCGTCTTCACCGGCGACCGCTCCGGCGACTTCCTGTTCGCGGCGCTTTGGCGCGCTGGTCTCGCCAACCAGCCGACCTCGCAATCGCGCGACGACGGCCTTCGGCTGCACGACGTCTGGGTCACCGCTGCCGTTCGCTGCGCCCCGCCGGCCAACCGTCCGACGTCGGGCGAGCGTGACGCCTGTCTGGCGTTCGCCCGGCGCGAGCTGGTGCTGCTGCCCAACCTGCGTGTGATCCTCTGCCTGGGAGCCTTCGCCTGGGACGCGGCGCTTCGCCTCGGTGCTCGCGAGCCGGGCTCCCGGCGGCGTTTTGCCCACTGCGCCGAGCTGCTCACCCTGGACGGTCTGGGCAGCGACCGCGGCCCGGCCCTGCTTGCGAGCTTTCACGTCAGCCAGCAGAACACCTTCACCGGTCGGCTCACCGAGCCGATGTTCGATGCGGTCCTGGCGCGCGCGCTCGCGCTTGCCGCTTGAGCCGGCGGCGCATTTGGTCGAATGTCGTGGACGCTCGTCAAGCGGGCGCGGCGTTCGGCCGATGGTCTGCGATGGCACTCGAAAGCGGGCCGGATCCGTTCGATTGGGCGGGCACCCCCGCTGCGGATCCGGCGGTCTTGGCGGCGCTGGCCGCGCAGGCAGCACGCCGGCGAACGCGTCTGCGCTCGGCCGGCTGCGCTGCCGGCGTGGTCGCGAGCGCGGCGATAGCCGCGCTCGTGCTGGGTGGTGGCGGTGGCGGGGGTCTCGTTGGCCGCGCCCTGCCCTCCACACCTGTGTCGTTGGCCGCCGACGTGACGACGAGCGAGCCGGGTTTCCGCTTCACGCTCCAGATCGACGCGAGCGGTGGCGGTCGCAACCTCGAGACGACCGCCAGCGGCGCCATCGACGAGCGTCCCGCGACGACGGGCTCGATGGACGTCGTCGCCGGCGGCCAGGCCTTCAAGGAGCTGTTCGTCGGGCCCGACATCTACATCCAGCTGCCGACCGCCCCCACGCCGTGGGTCAAGGTCGACCTCGCGGACTATGAGCACGCGCTCGGCGTCACCTCAATCGGGGGAGGCGCCGATCCATCCCAGGCGCTTGACTTCCTGCGCGAGGCGGGGGCGGTGGCCAACGTCGGCCAGGCCACGATCGATGGCGTTGTCACGACGCACTACCACGCGCTGGCCGACCTGGAGCGCTACGCCAACGACGTGGCCCCGTCCCTGCACGCCGCCGCGCAGCAGAACGCGAACGAGCTCCTGCGCCTCACCGGCTCCACGCAGTTCCCGGTCGACGCCTGGGTTGACGCGCACAGCCGCGTGCGCCAGCTAGAGCTGTCGCCGCGACCGATTTGCAGCAAGTCGGGCCCGGTGCAGACGACGACCACGATGGACTACTTCGATTACGGCCCCCAGCCGTCGGTCGCGGCCCCGCCCGCAACCACGGTGACGGACATGACGAGCGAGCTCGTGGGGTCGGCCGCCAAGACGCTGTCGCAGCTCGGCTGCTAGCGAGCGCCTCGCGCGGACTCCGCGCAGCGCTCCGCCCGCCTTGCGGCACAGGATCGTGCACCCCAGCCGCGAAGCGCGCTAACGTCGGGCGTCCGTGCCGCTGAGCGCCTTCACCCCACTCGTGCGCGACTGGTTCGCGAACGCCTTCGCGGAGCCGACGCCCGCGCAGGTGCAGGCCTGGCCCGCGATCGCAACCGGCGAGAACGTCCTGATCAGCGCGCCGACCGGCTCTGGCAAGACGCTGGCCGCGTTCCTCTGGGGTCTCGATCGCTTCGTCGCCGCCGGCGCCACGGACGAGCACCGCACGCGACTGCTCTACGTCTCCCCGCTCAAGGCGCTCTCCTACGACGTGGAGCGAAACCTGCGGGCGCCGCTGCGCGGCCTGGGGCTCGGCGATCAGGTGCGTGTGGCGATCAGGACCGGCGACACGCCGGCGCGCGAGCGTGCCGCGATGCTGCGCCACCCCCCGGACATCCTGATCACGACGCCGGAGTCGCTGTATCTGATGCTGACCTCGCAGGCCCGCGAGATCCTCACCGGCGTGGCGGCCGTGATCCTCGACGAGATCCACGCTGTCGCCGCCACCAAGCGCGGTGCCCACCTCGCGCTGACGATCGAGCGCCTCGAGGCGCAGCTCGACGGGCGCAGCCTCCAGCGCATCGGGCTCTCCGCGACACAGCGCCCGCTCGCGGAGGTCGCGCGCTTCATGGTCGGCCCGACGCGCCGGGCGACGATCATCGACGTCGGCGCCACGCGCCCGCTGGATCTCGAGATCCGCGTCCCGGTTGAGTCGATGGTCGAGCCCGATCAGGGTGCACAGCGCGACCCGCTCGAGCCGGTCATCGGCGGTGAGGCCACGCGACGCTCGATCTGGCCGGCGATCTATCCACAGCTGCTGGATCTGGTGCGCACGCACCGCTCGACGATCGTGTTCGTCAACAGCCGGCGCGCGGCGGAGCGCCTCGCGCTGCGCCTGAACGAGCTGGCCGCCGCAGACGGCGATGCGCCGGCACCCGGCGAGGCCGCCCCTGCGGAGATCGCCCGCGCGCACCATGGCTCGCTCGCGCGCGAGGAGCGCACGGCGATCGAGGAGCTGTTGAAGGCGGGCGAGCTGCCGTGCCTGGTGGCGACCTCCTCGCTCGAACTCGGCATCGACATGGGCGCCGTCGACCTCGTGATCCAGGTCGAGTCGCCGAAGTCGGTGGCGCGCGGGCTGCAGCGCATCGGCCGCTCCGGGCACGGCGTCGGGGCCACCAGCAAGGGCCGGATCTTCCCCAAGTTCCGCGCCGACCTGCTCGAATGCGCGGTCGTCGTGCGCTCGATGCGCGAGGGCCGGATCGAGCCGACGGTCGTGCCGCGCAACGCGCTGGATGTGCTCGCGCAGCAGATCGTTGCGATCGCTTCCAGTGCCGAGAGCGTGTCGGTAGATGAGCTGTTCGCGCTGGTGACGCGCACCTACTCCTACAGTGAGCTGCGTCGCGAGCTGCTCGAGAACGTGCTCGACATGCTCGACGGCCGCTACCCGTCGAGCGAGTTCGGCGAGCTGCGTCCGCGGATCAGCTGGGATCGCCTCGCCGGCACCATCCGCGCCCGCAAGGGGGCGCAGAAGCTCGCCGTGGTCAACGCCGGAACGATCCCCGACCGGGGTCTGTTCGCGGTGACGCTGCCGGACGGGCGGCGGGTCGGTGAGCTGGATGAGGAGATGGTCTACGAGGCGCGCCCCGGGCAGGCCTTCCTGTTGGGCGCGACGGCCTGGCGGATCGAGGAGATCGGCCGCGACCGCGTGATCGTGACGCCGGCTCCCGGAGCGCCGGGGGCCGTGCCGTTTTGGCGCGGGGACTCGGTCGGGCGCCCGAAGGAGCTCGGCGAGGCGATCGGTGCGTTCGCCCGCTGGGCGGTCGGGCAACCCGCGGAGGTGCTCGAGCGCGACTACGACCTCGACCCGCTGGCCGCGCGCAACCTGCTCGACTTCCTCGGTGAGCAGCAGGCGGCGACGGGCGTGATCCCGTCCGACCGCACGATCGTGATCGAACGCTTCCGCGACGAGATCGGCGACTGGCGGCTGTGCGTGCTCTCGCCCTACGGTGGTCGCATCCACGCGGCGTGGGGCCTCGCGCTCGCGGCGCGGATCCGCGAGCGCTACGGGCTCGAATCCGACGCGATCTGGTCCGACGACGGCATCATCATCCACCTCCCCGACACCGACGAGCCGCCTGGCGCCGAGCTGGTCCTGCCGGAGCCGGAGGAGCTCGAGGAGCTGGTCGTCGGCGAGCTGGGGTCCTCGGCGCTGTTCGGCGCGCGCTTTCGCGAGAACGCCGCCCGGGCGCTGCTGATCCCGCGCGCCTATCCCGGGCGGCGCACGCCGCTGTGGCAGCAGCGCCTGAAGGCGCAGACGCTGCTCGAAGTGGCGCGCC
This sequence comes from Solirubrobacterales bacterium, assembly GCA_003157595.1. GTDB lineage: Bacteria > Actinomycetota > Thermoleophilia > Solirubrobacterales > Solirubrobacteraceae > Palsa-513. The sequence continues at coordinate 286 of PMKB01000204.1, read as the reverse complement.
GCTACCCCGATTTCCCGATCATCCTCGAGACCTACCGCGAGTGCCTGCGCGACGTGCTCGACCTGGCCGGGCTCGAATGGCTGCTGCGCTCACTCGCGCGACGCGAGATCTCGCTCGTTGAGGTCGAGACGCCGACCGCCTCGCCGTTTGCCTCCTCGCTGCTGTTCGACTACGTCGCCACCTACATGTACGAGGGGGACGCGCCGAACGCGGAGCGCCGTGCCGCCGCGCTCTCGCTCGACCGTGAGCTGCTGCGCGAGCTGCTCGGCCAGGAGGAGCTGCGCGA
>PMKB01000212.1 GCA_003157595.1 Solirubrobacterales bacterium | reverse complement strand
CCAGATCGGCGGCGACCTCGCCGTAGTAGCTCTCGGTGTGCCAGAAGAGGAGCATCAGCAGCGGGATTGCGATCGTCACGACCCAGGCTCCGGCGAGGAACTTGGTCGACAGGAAGACGACGACGGCGATCGCGGTCATCACGGCGCCGGCGCCGTTGACCGCCGCCCGCATCCGCCAGCGCGGTGGTCGCAGCGCGCGCCAGTGGCGAACGAGCCCCACCTGGCAGATCGTGAAGCCCATGAACACTCCGATCGTGAACAGCGGGATGAGGCGGCTCGTCTCCGCGTTGACCGCGATCAGGAGCGCCGTCGCCGCCAACGCGAGCGCGACGATCCCGTGCCTGTACACCGGCCGCTCGGCGCGCAGGTAGAAGAGGTGCGGCAGGCGGTGGTCCTTGGCAAGCAGGCTCATCAACACCGGCAGACCGCCGAAGCTCGTGTTCGCGGCGAGCGCGAGCACGAGTGTGACAGCGAGGTTGGCGACGTAGAACGGCCAGCCGGTCCCAAACGCGCCGGCTGTGATCTGCGCGAGGATCGTCACTCCGCCGCGCGGGACCACGTGATGGGCGCGGATCAACAGCGCGAGTCCGACCAGCATCACGCCCAGCAGCACCCCGAGTGAGATCTCCGTGCGCTGCGCGCTGCGCACGCGCGGCTTGCGAAAGGCGGGCACGCCGTTGGCGATCGCCTCCACGCCGGTCACCGCCGAGCACCCGGACGCGAAGGCCTTGAGGATCAGCACGATTCCCAGTGCGGTGGTGGGGCGGATCGGCCCGAGACTCGTCCCGATCGTCCTCACCGGGTGTGGGTGGAAGGGCCCGATGACGATCACCGCGACGATGCTCACGATGAACACGGCAGCCGGCAGCATCAGCAGCTTCGCCGACTCGGCGATGCCGAACATGTTCACGGCGGTCAGCAGGGCCAGACCGACGAGGCCCACCACCAGCAGATGGTGCGCGAGCCCGGGGAAGACGCTGCCGAGGCTTGCCGCCCCGGCCGCGAGGCTGACGGCGACGGTCAGCACGTAGTCGACGACCAGCGAAGCCGCCGCCAGCAGCGCCGGGACGCGACCGAGGTTGAGCTTCGCCACGGCGTAGGCGCCGCCGCCCTCCGGGTGCGCCGCAATCACCTGCGTGTAGGAGATCACCAGCAGCGCCAGCATCCCTGTGATCACGAGCGTCAGCGGGACTGTGAATCGCAACGCTCCCGATCCGCCGGCCGCCAGGACGAGCACCATCGCCTCCGGGCCGTAGGCGACGCTCGAGAGCGCGTCGAGGCTCAGGGCGGCCAGGCCGCCGGTGACGCTCAGCTCGTGGCCGCCGTCGGCGTGCTTTCCGGCGCGCCGATGGCGCTCCAGTGGGCTGCCCCGCTTCGCCGCCGCCGGTGCCGCGGCGCCGGCGCGCATACCGGAGCGATCCGCCGCGTCGCGTCCAGCCTGATATCGGTTTGAATCGCTCAACGCTCAGGGCCCGCTGCCGCCCGGAACTGTGACAGGCGTGTGGCGTGTGGCGTGTGGCGCGTGGCGTGTGGCGTGTGGCGTGTGNNGTGTGGCGTGTGGCGTGTGGCGTGGGGCGTGTGGCGCCGGTCAGCCCTGCAGCACGCGCTCGGCCTGGGCTGGGGCGAGCCACGGCGGGGCCGGCCCACGGCCCAAGCGCTCGGGCTTCTTCCTACTGGTGCGCCGGGTGCGCGTGCGCCTCCTCGGCGAGATCGGCTGAACAGCGCGCGCGAATCGGTCAGCGTGGTGGCGAGGATCTGCCTGGAGCCCGCCAGGAGCCCGGATACGCGGGGGTCCTCGATGAGCTAGATCAGGATCGCCGACAGGGGCCGCTGACGACGCTGAAGGTTCAGGTTGAGCCGTCGGCGCCGCCGTGGACGTTGAGAGGCACGCTGAGCGTCAGCGTCGAGGCGCCGAGCCGCGTTTCTGGGTCAGTGCGCGTGGGCGGCGAGCGCGGCAGCGGCGTGACGTTCGTCTGCGTGCCGCGACGCCGGCTCGAGCGGCAGCTCGAACCAGAAGGTGCTGCCCCGGTCAGGCTCGCTGGTGGCGCCGATCGTGCCACCCATGCGCTGGACGAGCTCGCGTGCGATCGCGAGACCCAGGCCCGTGCCGCCGTAGTTCCGCGTCGTCGAAGCGTCCGCCTGCGTGAACGGCTCGAACATCCGCTCGAGCGACTTTGGATCGATCCCGATCCCGGTATCGGACACCTGGACACGGACAAGGGCATCGTTTCCGACGCCCGGCCGGCTCGTCACGGCGACCACCACCGATCCGTTCGCGGTGAACTTGACCGCGTTGGCAACGAGGTTCAGCAGTATCTGGTGCAACCGCCTGCTGTCTCCCCGCGCCTGCGACGGCACCTCCTCGGAGAACCGCACCTCGAGCGCGAGACCCTTGGCGCGCGCTTCGAAGCTTGCTGCGGCGCTTGCCTGCTCGATCGTGTCGCACAGATCGAAGTCGGCGATGTCGAGCTCGAACTGCCCCGCCTCGATCTTTGAGAGGTCGAGGATGTCGTTGATGATCGCCATCATCTGNNGCCGATCACGCCGTTCATCGGTGTGCGGATCTCGTGGCTTACGTTGGCCAGGAACGCGGACTTGAGCTTCGAGGCCTCGACCGCCTCATCACGCGCGACGGCCAGCTCGGCGAGCGCGCGGTTGCGCTCGGTCACGTTCTGGCTGAGCACGATGCGACAGGCGCGGCCGTCGAGCAGCAGATCGTCGCTGGTCACCTCGACGTCGATGGTCGTGCCGTCGTTGTAGCGGTGGCGCGCATGTGTTGCGCTGGTCAAGCCGAGCTGACCCTGGCTCCTGGTTTCCTCGCGGCGGGCAAGGAACTCCGGCACGTCCTCCGGCGGCCGCAGGTCGGCCACGGTCATCGCGAGCAGCTCGTCGCGCGAGTAGCCGTAGCGCGCGACCATCGAGTTGCTGACGGCGACGATCTGCAGCGTCTCGCAGTCGTAAACCAGCATCGGCTCAGGGTTGAGCTCGAACAGCAGGCGATACTGCTTCTCGCTGGCGAGCAGCTGCTCGCGGCTGGCCGCCAGTGCCTGTTCGGCTTCGTACTGGGCGGTCACGTCGCGGGCGATCCCCCACGTGCCGATGATCTCGCCCTGCTCGTCGCGCAGCGGCAGCTTGGTGGTGGACACCCAGGCATCGGGGCGATCGTGGAAGGTTTCGCGCTCGATCTTCGCGACGATCGGCGCGCCCGTTGCGATCACCGCCTGCTCGTCCTTGAACGCTGCGACCGCGTGTGGGCGGCTGAAGATGTCGAAGTCGGTCTTGCCGACGACCTGCTCGAGCGAGCGGCCCGGCGCTGCCGCCGTAAGCCAAGCCTGGCTCACGAGCAGGAATCGGCTCTCCAGGTCCTTGAAAAACACGCGTTCGTGCGGGCTCGCGAGCAGGTTGCGCACGCACGCGCGTTCGATCTCCGGTGCCGTGGAGGCGGTTGACCCCGGATCTGGTTGCAATTCGTCCACTAGACACCGCGAAGCCGCGAAGCGACCGTCGCATATCTCATATCGACCACGCCGGCGACAACGTTGAGCAACCGGCGGGGTCGCAGACGGGCGGTCGATGCGGATCGCCGGCGGCCAGATGGTGATTTCCGCGCGGTCCGCCGTGCCGGGGGCACGACCCGGGCTAGCGCTGAGACCGTCGCAACGAAGCTACCCTGCGCCGGTCGCGCGGCCAAGCGCCGGACGCGCCGACGGGAGCGCAGGGGCGCCGCCGGCGAGCGCCGCTAGCCCAGTCGCCAGTGTTCGGGCGCCAGTGCGTCGGCGTCGGGGCGGCGTTGATCCGTACGCTCGCTGGTCGGCGCTTCGAATCGCTCCGGCTGGGCTTCCCTCAACCGGTTGTGTTCCTGCTGCACGACCCAGAGTCGGATCTTGCGCTCGACGTGTTGCTCGCGTCCCCGCATGTGGTCTGCCCCTCTTGGTAGGAACTCGAGGCCATGCTGGCGCCGGACGGCCACGGCCGCCTTCGACGCTGGTCCCAAATCACGCGTTCAGCGCTCGACAGCTGGGCCAACGCCGTGTCCGTTCGCACGCGCACCACGTTTCGATGCACGCGCAAGCGTGCGATCGCGGGCGGGTCGCTCAGATCGCTCGCTCGAGCGCTGAGGCGCCGAGCTCGGCCCGCCACGGCGGGTCCGCGCCCCTCCGCGTGCACGTGACCGCGGCTACGAGGCCCGCGAAGCGAAGCGCCTCGGTCAGCGCGGCGCGATCGAGCAGGGCGCACGCGCCTCGTCGTAGGCTGTCGTTCTCGGCGAGGAAGGCGATCAGGCCGGCGGCGAAGGCGTCGCCGGCGCCGACCGTATCGACCAGGTGCACCGCGAGAGCCTCGCAGCGCACCGGCTCTCTCCCGGCGACGATTGCTGTCGAACCGCCCGCGCCGTGCGTCAGCACGACCAGATCCGGCCCACGCTGCGCCCACTCCGTCGCCGTCTGGAGCGGATCGACGCCGGGCTCGAGCGCGCGCAGGTCCTCGTCGCTGACCTTCACCAGCTGCGCCTGCGCGACCAGCGTGTGCAGACGCGTGCGGTAACCGGGGAGATCGAGCATCAGGGTCGGGCGCACGTTGGGGTCAAGTGAGACAAAGGCATCGCGCGCCCGCTGTCTGGCAATCCAGCCGGCGAGCACCTGCGCGCCGGGTTCGAGCGCGATTGCGAGCGAGCCGGTGTGGATCGCGGCGCCCGCCTCGTTGGCGGGGAGCTCGCCGGCCTGCCACTGCCAGTCGGCGGTACCCTCGACGTAGAACGAGTACGCGGCCGTTCCGGCTTCGTCCAGCCCGACGATCGCGACCGTCGTGGGCTCGGGCGCGTCGACGGCGAGCGTGAGGTCAACACCGCTGCGTTCGAGATGCGCCCGCAGAAAGGTGCCGAGCAGGTCGGCCGAGATGCGCCCCGCGAAGCGCGTGCAGACGCCGAGACGCGCCAGCCCGACCGCGACGTTTGCCGGGCTGCCGCCGGCGCGCGCGGTCATTGCGAGTCCGTTGGCGGCCCCCACCCGGTCGTCAAGCGAGAGGTCAACGAGCGCCTCTCCCAACACGATGACTGCGGGCGCCGCGCCCGATCCGCGCGCGCCGCTCAGAGCGCCACCGCGCGGTGCTCGTCGGCCGAGCTGTAAAGCGCCTCGATCGTGCGTGCCTGGCCGAGCGCGTCCGCGCGTCCGAGCAGCGGCGCGGCAGTTCCGCGGATCGCTGCGGACAGGTTCTCCAGCTGCAGTTGATACGAGTTGACGGCCTCGACCGCGATCCACTCGGACTCGCCGTCGCGGCGCAACTCGATCCCTGGAGCGCGGCCGTGCCAGGGGTCGGCGAGTCGCAGGTTCCCATCTTCGCCGAGTGCGACGAGCTCCTCGGTCTTGTCCAGCAGGAATCCGCAGTCGAAATGCGCGAGCACGTCGCCGGGGAATCTCAGCAGTCCCGCAAAGGTCACATCGACGCCGTTGCCGCCACTCACCTGCTCGCCCTCAACGCGCTCGGGCTCGCCGCACAGCAGGCGCGCGGCGCTGACGCAGTAGCAGCCGACATCCATCAGCGACCCTCCCTCCAGCTCGCGGCTGAGGCGCGGGTTGCCGGGATCGTCGATGTGAAAGCCGAAGCTCGCCTGGACCAAACGCAGTCGCCCGATCGCGCCCTCTTCGACGAGCGTCGCGAGCCGCTTGATCTGCGGGTTATGGCGGTACATGAATGCCTCCATCAGCAGTCGATCCGCGCGCTGCGCGACATCGAAGGCGCGCTCGACTTCGCGCGCGCGAGCGCTCAGAGGCTTTTCGCAAAGCACGTGCTTGCCGGCTTGGAGCGCGCGAATCGACCAGTCCACATGCAGCCCGTTGGGCAGCGAGATGTAGACCGCCTCAACGTCGCCGTCGGCGAGCAGCGCGTCGTAGGAACCGTAGGCGCGCTCGATCGCATGCTCGAGCGCGTAAGCCTCGGCGCTGGATTGATTGCGGCTCGCGACGGCGAGCACCTCCAGCTGTTCTGAGCCGGCCGCACCGGCGAGCACCTTCTGGTTGATCTGCGCCGTCGACAGCACACCCCACCGCACCGGCTCACTCATCGCCGCCTTCCCTTCTGCTGGTCTTGACGAAATTCGCTCTCCGCGGCTCTCCTGGTGCCGCGGAAGCTCGATGTTCGCAGCTGTGCCCGAATCCGTCCGGCGAGCGCGCCGGACGACCTCTCAGGTGGTCGAACAGCAGCGCTCGCGCGGCTTCGCTCGTTGGGGTCTGGTTGCCGCCGCGTGGTCCCAGGCGATCACACGCGGACGGGCACGATCACGTTGTCAGAGACGCCGTCGATGAACCAACGCCTTCAGATCGTGGATCTGCTCGGGGTCGGCGTCGCGTCGGCTCGCGCGTGGCGCCGGCGCGGCGCGGCGGTCCGCTTAGATATGGGTGCGATGAGCTCTGGTCTTGACGAGCCGGGTCCCGCCGATCGCCTCCATCGGGTCGCGATCGTCGGCTGCGGCTTCGGCGGGCTGTTTGCCGCCAAGGCGCTGAAGACGGCGCGGGCCGAGGTGACGCTCGTCGAGCGGACCAACCACCACCTCTTCGCGCCCCTGCTCTACCAGGTGGCTACCGGCATCCTCTCCGCCGGCGAGATCGCGCCCGCGGCGCGAGACGTGCTGCGAAAGCAGCGCAACGTCACGGTCGAGATGGGCGAGGTGGCCGGGATCGACGTGACGGCCAGACGACTGGCCGTGCGCTGCCCGGATGGGAGCGAACGGTCGATCGATTACGACAGCCTGATCCTCGCGGGCGGCATGAGGACGTCGTACTTCGGCAACGACGCCTTCGAGCGCTGGGCACCCGGAATGAAGACGATCGAGGAGGCACTGCGGCTGCGTGCACGGATCTTCGGTGCGTTCGAGATGGCCGAGTGGCAGACCGACCCGGAGCAGCGAGCGGCGTGGCTGACCTTCGCGATCGTCGGTGCCGGGCCGACCGGCGTCGAGCTCGCCGGCCAGATCGGCGAGCTCGCTCATCACGCCCTGGCAGGCAACTTCCGAACGTTCGATCCGGCGCAGGCGAAGATCCTGCTGTTCGACGCCGGGGAGCGCATCCTGCCGACCTTTGGCGAGCGCCTTTCACGCAAGGCGACGGAGGCGCTCGAGCGCCTCGGGGTCGAGGTTCACGTGCGCACCACGGTCAGCGGGCTCGACGCCGAGACGATCTCGGTGCGCGACGGCGACGGCGAGCAGCGGACGATCCCGGCGATGACCACGATCTGGGCCGCCGGCGTGCGCGCGGCGCCGTTGGCGGAACTGATCGCGGAGGCGACCGGATCCCCGACCGACCGCGCCGGGCGCGTGACGGTGACCCCCGACTGCTCGCTCGCCTCCCATCCGGAGGTCTTTGTCGTCGGCGACATGATGGACCTCGAGGGTCTCCCGGGCCTGGCGGAGGTCGCAATGCAGACCGGCGCGCACGCTGCGAAGGTGATCCGCGCGCGGATCGAGGGTCGCAGCGGACCGAAGGCATTCCGTTACCGCGATCTCGGCGAGATGGCCGCCGTGTCGCGGACCTCGGCGGTCGCCAGCTTCCGCGGCTTGCAGTTCAGCGGGCGCCTCGGCTGGCTGATGTGGCTGTTCGTCCACCTCGTCTTCCTCACCGGCTTCAAGAACCGCGTGACGACGGTCGTGCGCTGGACGATCACGTTCGTCGGTAGGTCCCGGGCGGAACGCACGATCGCCGCTCGCGACGCTGCGATCGACCGGCGTGAGCGCTCGGAACCCACCTAGGGGCCGGTTTCGCACGCTCCGGACACGGAGTCTCGTGAACGCTTCTAGACTGCTCGTCGAGCGCACGTAAGCAGCGCCGTGTTGGACCGCGGCGCATGAGCGGAGGGATGTGCCGATGAGCGAGCAGTTGCGTTGGGGCGTGATCGGCACGGGGGCGATCGCCGCCGCCTGGGTCGAGGACATGGGCACGACCGACTCCGGGACCGTGGTCGCGGTCGGATCGCGCAAGCTCGAGACCGCCGAGCGCTTCGCCGATCGCTGGGGTATTCCGAACCGCCATGCCAGCTACGAGGAGCTGGTGGCCGACGCCGAGGTCGACGCCGTTTACGTGGCGACGCCGCATCCACTGCACAGTCCGTGCGCCCAACTCGCACTTCGAGCCGGCAAGCCGGCGCTGGTGGAGAAGCCCTTCACGGTGAACGCCGCCGAGGCCGAGGAGCTCGTGGCGCTGGCGCGGTCCGAGGGCCTCTTTCTGATGGAGGCGATGTGGACGCGCTGGCTGCCCCACATCGTGGAGATTCGACGCCTGCTCGCCGAGGGGGCGCTCGGGAAGCTGGCGAGCGTCACCGCCGACCACGGCCAGTGGTTTGCGCCCGACCGCGACTTTCGGCGCTTCGCCCGCGAACTGCACAGCGGCGCGCTGGCGGATCTGGGCGTCTATCCGGTCTCCTTCGCCTCGATGGTGCTCGGAACACCGGAGCGGATCGTGAGCCTCATCACACCGGCGCCCGACGGCGGCGACGAGATGACCTCGATGGTGTTCGGCTACACGAGCGGCGCCCAGGCGCTCCTGAACTGCTCGATATCGGGCAAGAGCCCGACGCGCGGAGCGATCGTCGGCAGCGACGCGCGCATCGAGATCGACGGCGATTTCTACCGGCCGTCGTCGTTCAGCCTGATCTCGCGCGACGGGGTCGAGACCCGCTTCGAGGTGCCCCACGAGGGCTGGGGCCTGCGCCACCAAGCCGACGAAGTCGCCCGCTGCCTGCACGAGGGCCTGTTGGAGAGCCCGGTGATGCCGCTTGACGAGAGCATCTCGATCATGCAGACGATGGATGCGGTGCGTGCCCAGGGCAACTGATCGCAACACCCTGGGCGCAGTTTGAGCCGGCCGGGCTGTAGGCCGCTCCTGGGCGTTGCCTCCGATGGCAAAGTCGAATCCGGCGGCACCCAGAACAAGCTGCCGCAGAAAGATGCGCCGCCGCCTGCTCGCCGATCGCCAGGCGCGCCCCAGCCCAACGCCCGGATCCGACCGGCGCCCGCGCAGGCAGCGCGGCGTTTGACGGCGCGCGCCGGAGTCGGTTTACTTCGGCCCCAGCCGCCGGTTCTGTGCTCGACGGGAGGAGGAGCAGCATGCTGGCGCTCGAGCAGGTCCTGGACGAGATCCCCGAGCTGTCTGATTCCCGGCGAGAGGTCAGCCGGCTCTCGGGCGGCCTGACCAACTCCAACTACAAGGTCCTCACCCCGGCCGGCAGCTACCACGTGCGCCGCTGGAGCGACGACAGCGGCCTGCTGGCGATCGACCGCGACAACGAGTACCAGAACTCGGTGCGGGCGGCCGCGGCCGGCGTCGGCGCCTCCGTGCTCGCCTATCTACCCGAGCACAACACGATGGTGATGGAATGGCTGGAGGGCACGACGCTGAGCGCCGGCCGGCTGCGCCGAGGCGGAAAGCTGCTCGGGGATGTCGCCGCGGCGTGCCGGCGGCTGCACGGGGCGGAGCGCTTTCGCGACGACTTCGACATGTTCGAGATCCAGCCCCGCTACCTCGAGATCGTGCGTGGGCGCGGCTTTCGTCTGCCGGAGCGCTACGAGCAGTTCGAGCCCCACGTCACGGCGATCCGCGAGGCCTTCGCGCGCCGCGAAGAGGGGACCGTGCCGTGCAACAACGACCTGCTGCCGGCGAACTTCATGCTCACCCCTTCGGGCCTGCGCCTGATCGACTACGAGTACTCGGGCAACAACGACCCGTGCTTCGAGCTCGGCAACATTTGGAGCGAGTCCAACCTCTCGCTCTCGCAGCTGGAGACGCTGGTCGGCGCCTATTACGGCCGCCGCGCGCGCCACAAGCTCGCCCGCGCACGGCTCTGGGGTCTGATGTCGAACTATGGCTGGACCCTGTGGGCTTCGATCCAGGACGGCGTGTCCGCGATCGACTTCGACTTCTGGTCCTGGGGGCTCGAGAAGTACCACCGCGCGGTCGCGGAGTTCGAGAGCGCCGACTTCGAGCAGCTGCTCGACGAAGCGCGCCGCAGCGACTGAAACGGCGGCCGCGCCGCGGCCTGCGCAGATCTCGTGCCGGCGGCCCCACGGACTGCCCCGCCGGCGGTTGAGCGTCGCCACGAGACACCTGGGCTCGGCGAGAGTGCCTGACGCGCCCGCCGCCGCCGGATCCCGGCGCAGCGAAGGCGCGCAGCGCTCGCCGCCCGCGCGGCGCGGCCGCCGGCTGTGGATAACCTCTGGAGAGCATCAGGCGCGCCTGACACCCCGTCGTCGAGATTGCGAGGCTTGCATGAAGGCAGTCAAATTTGATCGTTACGGCGGAGTTGAGGTCCTGGAGGTTCGCGACGTCGACCGCCCGGTGCCTGCCCCCGGCGAGGCGCTCGTGGCGGTGAAGGCCGCAGCAATCAACCCTGGTGAGATCGCGATCCGCGAGGGCCTGCTGGACGCTCGCTGGCCGGCGACCTTCCCCTCCGGGGAGGGAACCGATTTTGCGGGCGTGGTGGAGGAGTTGGGGGCCGGCGTGGACGCCTTCGCGGTCGGGGACGCAGTTTGTGGCTGGACCGAGCGTCGGGCCAGCCACGCCGAGTTCGTCGCGGTTCCCGCCGATCAGCTGGCGGCAAAGCCGAATGGCCTTGCCTGGGAGGTTGCCGGCTCGTTGTTCGTCGCTTGCATGGCGGCCTACGCGTGCGTCGAGGCGGTCGCTCCTGAGCCCGGCGAGGTCGTCGTCGTCTCCGGCGCGGCCGGCGGCGTCGGTTCGGTAGCGGTGCAACTCGCCGCGCGGACCGGGGCCACCGTGATCGGGCTTGCGAGCGAGGGCAACCACGCCTGGCTGCGCGACCACGGCGTGATTCCCGTCAGCTACGGCGAGGGGCAGGCCGAGCGGATAGAGCAGGCGGCGGGCGGCCACATTGACGCGTTCATCGACACCTTCGGCGCCGGCTACGTGGATCTCGCGGTCTCCCTCGGCATCCCCGTGGAGCGCATCAACACGATCGCGGACTACGCCGCCGTCGAGCGTCTCAGCGTCCGCGGGGCGGGGGCCCACCAGATCGGGACCAGCGCGCTCCTGCGCGAGATCGCCGGCCTGGTCGCCGACGGCAGCCTCGAGGTCACCGTCGCGGCGACGTTCCCGCTCGCCGACGTGCGCGAGGCCTACTCAGAGCTCGCCCTGCGCAAGACGCACGGGAAGATCGTGCTCATCCCCTGACCGGGACGCCCTCCCCCGCCGGCCTGCGCAGGGTGCGCGCCGTCGCGGAAGACGTCGCCGTCCTGCACTGCTACCCGGCTCGGTTGCGGCCACGGCTTGCTGATGTACGGTGAGCGCATGATGGACGTGGACACTGCGGTCCGCACACGGCGAACCCACAAGGCGTTCCAGTCTGAGCCCGTCGACCGTGCGACGCTGCTCGAGCTCTTCGAGCTCGCTCGATGGGCGCCCAACCACCGCCTCACGAACCCGTGGCGCTTTCGCGTCCTCGGTGAGCAAACCCGCGCCGAGCTCGCGCGCGAGGCCGAGCTCACGGCGCCGGGCTCAGCCAAGAAGCTCGATCGCGCGCCGACGCTCGTCGTCGCCTCGGCCAAGCTGGCGGGCGATCCGAGCGAGCAACGCGAAGACCTGCTCGCCGCTGCGATCGCCGCCTACCTCGTCCTGCTCGGCGCCCACGCGCGTGGACTCGCCGGCTACTGGCGCACGCTCCCGCTGCTCGGCACACCGTCTGGACGCGCCGCGCTTGCGATCGCAGCCGACGAGCAGCCGCTCGGGCTGCTCCACCTCGGCCACCCCCAGCAGGCCCAGCGAGTGCCCGACCGCGCGACCGTCGACGAGATCGCCACGTTCCTCGACTGATCGACGCGAGGGCGATCGTCTCGCGGACGAGCGGCGGCCGGCGGACCTCGCAGACCAGCGCCCCGCGCAGAGCCCGCGGCGCCGGCGGGCGCACCGCGCCCAGGCGCAGCGGCCACTGCGGCGCTCGGCCCGTCTAGCTGATGGTCAGGCGGAAGACCGGATGGTTCGGTGCGATTCGGCGCAGCTCGTCATCTGTGGAGTCCGGCCCGACACCGTCGAAGAACACTCCGGCCTCGAACTTCCATTTCGCCAGGTACGCCCGCAAGAGCGGCGGCCTCTCGTCGTCGGTGAGCTCCTCCGCCGTGAACGCGCTGGTGCGCCGACCGACGCGCAGTCTCCCTTGAGCGCTCGCGCGCAGGTTCTTGACCCACTGAGTCTGGCCGCGCGGCGCGACGAGGTAGTCGGCGCCCTCGTGGCGGAGCAGGTTGACTGGGGTCTGTCGCCATTCGCCCGACTTTCGTCCCTGAACCTCGAGCACGCGCGAGCCGTACACGCTGACGCCGGCGCGAGTGAGCGCCGCGACGGCGCGGTTGAAGACGTTTGTCGTGAACCAGCCCGGACGCTTGTAATGCTCGGTCATCGCGCCATTCTCTCACGCCGGGCGCGGGGCGCCGGGTGCGGGGCGCTCACGCCGGGCGCGGGGCGCCGGGCGCGAGGGCGCGAGGGCGCGGAGTGCGGGG